>JAUXGF010000010.1 GCA_030622395.1 Calditrichaceae bacterium | reverse complement strand
TCAACCGCGCCGTCCTTTTTTTTATTCAATTCTTTTACGTAAGCATGCACTTTGCTGAACCGTTTGGCGGCAAAATAAAAATCCTGAATGCTGCATCCCTGTTAACCGCCGTAACTATCCGGCGCTTCATTACAGGCAAGTAAATTGCGAAAATGCGTGGGATAGCCACGGCTCTTATAAAGATTGCTGTGCAGGCGGATGGTTGATTCATAGTGCGTAAATAAATATCCATTGTTTTGATTATCATAGCGGACAATTTCCAGAGAATCTTCCGGCAGGTGCAGCAAGGGATACATGAAAATGTCATATTCTTCATTGCTGCGGTTTTGGATGTGTAAATCAATGATTGCCGCGCCGGAGCTGTAGACAAAAAACGTTTCCTGTACGTGCAAACCTTCAAACAATTCGTATTCCAAAATCGCCATATCAGGAAAGGAAGCGATGACTACAGGCTGCTTTGCAAAATTTTCCTTTTTGCTGATTACCATATTATTAATTTTCCAGACAACAGCCAATTCGCCCGAGTATTGACTGGAATAAGTGAGCGGTTTTTGCGCTGAAAAATAATCCATAAAATAGGCTTTATCGGCAAAAAAGCGCGAGCGCTCCATAGACGCTGCGTAAGTTGTGAATAATGGATCATCCCCTTTGGCGTTAATGATAAGATAATCATCATTTATCTTTACCTGCGCGGACAGGCTAAAGGCAGACAATGAAAATATTATAGCGGCTATAATTTGTTTTGATTTAATCATAATGTCTCCAATATTAATTGGGGTTAATACCCTGATTTTTATAGATTAATTATCCATCCAGATTCACATAAGCGTCAACTTAACAAATATTACTATGTTAATAAATTCGTCCCGTAGGGACATTCGATAATAGCCCAGAGATTTATCTCTGGGAATGATATAAATTTTAAATATGAGTCCCGTAGGGACGATTGATAGACAGCTGATCAGTTCTACAGGTTTCAACCGTCCCTACGGGACTGATTGAACTATTAGATCTTTTACCCACCAATAAATTGGTGGGCTATTTTCAATCGTCCCTTACGGGACTATATTCCAGCTAAATTTTTAAATAACTTATGTGCTAAACAATTTATACATATCTGTTTGCTACTTAAGTTTACGCCTATGGGACGATTCGAGATTGCAATTCAGATAATTCTCGTGGAAATTCATTCTGCTTTTAATTTTACGTCTTGAGAAATTGGGCGTTTTAAGATTTCTCCCTTCGCTCGAAATGACAGTTTTGGCTGGTTTTCATTCAGACACTAATTAATCATTCAATTGTAATTGTGATTTTTTGGGTAATAAATTCTGCGGGGTTACCTTCCGGTATTTCTATTTTGATTTTGTCCTTAATCAGATCCGCCCCGGCTATATCAGCTATTTTATGTGGATTGACCAAACCTAAATAATATATTTCCCCGCTCAATCCCTCGACTATTACGGTTAATTCTTTATCCCTTTTCTTAATTGATATAATTTTCAATCCCTTATTTGCATCGCCTGTGCGGGTATCAATTTCGGGCGGCAGCAATTCAACCGTTGGTTCATATTCAATAGCGACTACAGTTTTTCCATTTGACAAAGGCACATCAACAACAGGCTGGATTACATACCCTGAGACTTTCTGTTTAAACTGAACGTTTTTCTTATCAACCCAAACCTTTTTTATTTTACTGCCAATCCCCAAGGCAGGCGCCATAAACAGAGTAAAATTATCCGCCTGCACAGCGTTAATATCTATAACAATCTTTTCTTTACTTTTGGTATAAACAAAGGAAACCGCCGCCTTTCCTATCTTGTAATTATCTATTGTTACAGAATCCCAATTCGCCGGGAAATGAGGCGCAAACTGTATTTCCTTTTTAATGGCGTCGCCTTCTAAGCCCAATAATCCCCGCACTAAAGGTAGTACAGCGCCGGCGGTTGAAAATCCCTGGTGCGCCACAGCCTCCTGCGGCCAGATATTTTGAGATCCTGAAAATACTTCCGTGATAGAACCTAAGGCATGATCAAAGGTATGCCGGACTGTTGCCATAAGCGAACTGTAGCCTTGCAATGGTAAATGATGCTTAAATTGGGCGGTCGTTACCCAACTGGTTAAAAAAGGCCACACTGCTCCGTAATTATAATTAAGAGGTTGATAATACTTGCTATTTATTGAAATACTGCGGATTCCCCAATCAGTGGTAAGCTCGGATGAGTTAATTTTTTCCAATGATAAAAGACTGCGCTGCGGCTCTCCCAAATTCCACATCAGACCCACGGCGTTCCAAGGCGAAATCTCTTTTACTTGCCCGCCTTTTGTATTGAATGCATAAGAATAAAATTGACTCTCTTCATCCCAAAATTCTTCATTAAAGGCTGATTTTGCTTTTTGAAAATCCTGCGCCGCCCTTTTTGCATATAATTTTTTACCGCATGCTTCCGCCAGATACTGCATGGCATAAGCTGCCCGCGTCCATACCGCCGCAAGATAAATATCCGTTTCGATACCAGTTAAGGCTCCGTATTCCAAAGCGCCTAAACCGGCTTTTTTATTATCCATTAATCCATCGCTGTTGGCGTCGGTTTTTAAACACCATTCGTAGGCGTTTTTTAAAGATTCCCAACTGTCTTTAATAAAATCCGCATCGCCGCTCATTTTGAGATAGTCGTACATTGCCGTGATATAAAAGGGCGTGGTATCTCCGTGAATGTAACCGTAATGATAATCATTCCACCAGTCGACGTAACCTTCAGCCTGCGATAATTCATGAGCCATTTTGCCGTCTTTGCGCTGCCATTTTTGTGTAAAAGCCAGGACGTCCCGCACAGTATGATATGCGCCGTAACTGTTCATACTAAAAGAATTGATATAAGCGTCCCCTCCAAAATACCAGCCAAAGCCGGGACGACCGCTTGTGCCCGACATTCCTAAACCGGCGACAAGCCCTTTGCCCAAATCCGGATTATCAACCACTAAATTATCGTAGGCGGCTTTAGCCCATTCAAAAGCCAGGTTTATTTGTGAATCGGGTGTTTTGATTCGTAAAGTTTTTTTACGCAGGTTTTTATAATGTTCTAAATTTTTTCGATAATAATATTCCGGGTTTTCACTTAGCTTGCGGTAAATTGCAATTACATCTTCACGTTTGCCTTTACCGCCCGCTAAAATGATAGGAATAAGTTTACCCCTTACCGATAACGGATCTTCGACAATAATTTTAAATTCACTTGGCGTATCGGAAAGCATGTGCGCCGGAGTATAAGAAATAACGGAGGCTGCCGGAGAACCAATCAAGCCGTGATTTTTACGGGTAGGTTCAGAAATAATATAGGCGCTAAGTTCTTTATTCCAGTAAGCGTATTGTCCGCCGATACCGGCCGGCCACATAGGCTGCAATACGGGAATAAAACCGCAGACAATAGTTAACGGCTCTGTAGAATCCACATCAAGTAAAATAACAGCTCCGGCTTCTTCAACCGGGGTAATAAAAACAGCGCGCACTGTAAACGATTGATAGGTATAAGTTATAACCGCGGCTTCGGGAGTAACCGAAAAATCACATACAATATCTTTACCAAAAACCGAACGGGTGGACGATCCTGTAAAAAAGGAAAATTCAAAATTGCGAAACAACTTTAACGGATAAGCCCAGGCTTCAAACGATCCGCTTTCTTCGCCTAATAGGGCAAATTTATGTCCAACCCTGTCAAAGGGCGCGCCCGGTTTGGCGATGCGCCTCAGTTCCAGATCATTTTGTTCCAGCTTAAACCCGGGAATCAAACCATTCTGAGCGTATCCTGTTTGCAGCCAGAACAGGCAGGAAATTAAAATAAAAATTTTAATTGTGGCTTTCATAGCTTCCTCGTATTTGTTTTTTTAAGCCATGTAAAAGTATTCAGCGATCAGCTATCAGCTATCAGCATTCAGTTTAAGATTCCTATTAATAGCTGAGTGCTGAGTGCTGAAAGCTTTTCTATTTCCCCCCAAGTTCACCTTTCATCTTAAAACCCCGCCACATCTATCAGCATTCTATTTATAATCCCGGCCCAGATATAGGTTTTGTGGTAACCCGCCCACTGCTCATCAGGGCTGTAAAATTCCCACAGGTTGTGGTCTTTTTTCAGTTGAGCGACCATATTCGCGGCTACCCTTTTTACTAATTCCTTCGCTTCATCTTTATAACCGTATTGGATTAAAGCGTCCATAATAAAATAATCCCATTCTACCCAAACCGGCCCGTTCCAGTATCCTTTTGGATTATAGTATGAATCATCCGCGGCTAATGAAGGCACGCCGTACTTACGCCAGAATTTTGATGTATCGGTAAGTGTTTTCATCAATATTGCCGCCCGCTCTTTAGATGCAATCCCTGCCCACATAGGCAGAAATCCGATGATCTCCTGGCGTTTTAAATCATTTTCATTTTTAAAAGTAAAGTCATGATCCTTCTTATCAACCTGGTAGTAAAAGCCGGTTTCCTCATCCCAAAATGTTTTATTGACTAATTCCGCCCTGGTTTCCGCTTTCTGCCTCCAGGTTTCGGATTTATCTTTATATCCCAATTCTTCAGCCATATCGGCTAAGGCGTTTGTTTCTTTTACCAGCATGCAATTCAAATCGACCGCTTCAAAATTAGCCGGCCAGCCAACCTCATTCCAAACCGCTACCAGCCCGTCGCGTACGCATTCCAAAACGCCGTGCCCGCCCCATTCGCATAAACCGTCGTTATCCTGATCGCGGTTGGATACATAGAAATTGTAAAATCTTTTACTGGATTCGTACATCTCTTTGAGGAAATCTTTGTCTTTTGTGATTTTATAGACTTCCCAATTTTGCCAGGCATACCAAGGCGCGGACGAAGTCAGATCGCCATCGTGTTCGATAATTTCATCAAGAAAAGAACCTGTGCGGTAATTGATATAACCGTTCTCATACTGGCGCTCGCTGTAAACCCGCTGTGAATTCATTGCGCTGACCGGATCCATTAAGGCATAAGCGAACATAGTAAGGCTTTCATGGAAAACCTGTCCGCCGTGTCCCCAGCCCCAGGTCGGCCCGCGGGAAAATACATAATAGTTATAACTGCTTTTTCCTTCAGGAGGAAGCATAACCTGACGCATTAAATTAAAGGCGCTGTAATAGAGCATTTGCAGATCGGGATCATCCATCTGCAGCGGCGGAATTTTTGAAAATAATTTTTCATTTGCCGTAAGATATCCATCTAAATTTTCATTCATTAATGATTTAGCTTGTTCGCTTATTTTTTGCAGATCGTTTTCATCTTTAGCAAAGCCGCGCATAATGCGGATATGTTTGCTCTGACCTTTATCCAATTTGATTAATTTTTGGGCGGCGATAACCCGTGCAAGATCCTTCACATAAGTTTTGCGTTGATCGGGATATTTCATATCAGTTATAAAATCACTGCCGAAAATGTTGCTTAATTCTTCGGTAGGCATACTCATGCGATTCTGCCCGTCTACAGCCGTGATTATGTAGCCGTAAATTTTATCGCCGGAAATGTTTTTATCAGTATAAAAACTGCGCTCGATATTTTCGGCAATCAGTTCGTAAACAGCGTTTTTACGATAATCCCGGCGGTAAATATTATAACGAATACCTTCCGCTTTATCCCAATAGAGACGAATTTCAGTTCCGCTGCCCCAGACGTCTTTTCTTAAATTGTCCGGCGCAGGAGGCAAATCGCTTTCAGTAAAGGCGATATCTTTTCTTAGCAAATTTTCATTTTTAAGGTCAGCAACCTTATCATTAATTACAGCCGTTTGTCCGGTTTCAGGGCATATCAGTCTGATAGTATAATCATCCCCCTTTTTCAATCCTTCAAAATTACCCAGCTCGATTCCGTAATATCCGTAGGAGGTAATATTCGGATCGGCGCCGCCCCAACGCGGGGCGCTTTCGGTGAGCAGTTTGCCGCGGTCATTATTCAGCATAACTATCATTCTTGGTTTTGGGTTTTGATGACGGCAGCGTTTACCGTTTTCATGACTCATTTTACCCCAGATGATGTACACTTTTTCTTTATGCAAATCAATCTGGCGCGGAACGCCGACATTGCCCCATTTGTAGCCGCGGAAACTGGTCATGCGGTCGGGCGCTTCGGAAAACAAAAAAACATCATGCACTTTGTCGACGTAAGGCATATTATGACCCAGGGTCCAGCCGTCCGGCAGCTCTTCGTGGGTGAAAGTAACGGCGCTTTTATCTTTGCTAAATTCGACGTCATTAAATACGCGGTAATTGTTTTTTAGAAAAGGATAAATTTTAAACTCCGTTGCGGCAGATCCGGTATTAGTAAGCGTAATATCCTGAATAGCTATGCGCGAACTATAAACCAAAAAAGTTACATTGGCTTTTACATCCTCAAAAGGATAGTATTCATATTTAACCATATCCGGATAGGAAGCGGTGATTAGCGGCTGCTTAAACATATTTTTAAGTTCGTAAACATAGTTTGCGCCGCGTTTAAAAGCCAGGCACCAATCGCCCCCTGTATCGGTTGTAAAATCAATACCCTGTTCGGGATCATAAAACATAAAATGGAATCCCTCGTCCAAAGTAAATTCGGAGCGTTCCATTGCAGCGGCATAAGTTGTGTAAAGCGGAGAATCTTTTGTTGCGGAAAGATTGGATAAATACTGCTTATTGCCTTGGGCAAAGCCTGCGGTAATTAAAAAGATTAACAATAAAAACAGCCCGTAGCAAAAATAATTCTTTTTCATAATACATTCCTTGTTTTATTATTCCAGTATATGATGATTGTAAAGATACTTATGAGTAAAATTTGAACCCGCTTAGGCGGAATAAACCTATTTAGTGCCTTAACGAAAACTAGCCTGAAATGTCATTTCGAAGCGGAGCGAGAAATCTTATAACGTTATAAATATTGAAGTTAAAGATTTCTCACCCCTGCCCGCCGGCAGGCGCGGCGATAAATCGGGATCGCGCCACAGGCGTCCCTATGGGAAAATGACAAAAAAGTGCTTTTTCGTTCAGGCATTATTTATTGAACACAGATAACACGGCAAACACAGATTTACACATATTTTAAGACGATAGATAAACATCAGTGTAAATCCATGTTCCGCTCCGTGTTAAAGCTGTTCATACTGGGAAAGTATCCTTATTTCAATAAAATCATCTTTTTTGTTATGGTTTTTCCTTCTGTTTCTAAAAGATAGAAATAAACACCGCTGGAAACAGAAATACCCATATCATTAACTCCGTTCCACGTGATAGTATGTCTCCCGTTTTCAATATTCTTATCTATTAAAATTTTTATTAGCCGGCCATTTATATCGCAAACTTTTAGACTTACTTTTGTCTGTTTTGGCAGGTTAAAACTAATCGAAGTAACAGGATTGAACGGATTAGGATAATTCTGTGATAATTCCAGTTTACCCGGAATTTTAATATCGGGGCCGCCGATAACAACAGAGGAATCAACCTCAAACCAAACGATTGCATCATCAATAATCATATTTATGTCATTATCGTTTGTAAATTGAGAAATATCAAAGCTGATAAAAAATGATTTATAAATAATATTGTCCAGCCATATTGCGCATGAATTACCATTAGCATAAGCCTTGCCGGAAATGGGTCCGTCTTCAAATAAGAATGATGAATAGGAGCTAATACTAGGATTTACAACTTCACTTTCATACCAATCAGGGCAATCCTGGCCGTGGATGACGTCAGGGCTGTTAGAATAAATCGGTAATTCCACTCCGGCTTGGCCGATTGGAGAACCGCTGACGCCTAAAACGCTGCCTGAAGAATAATCATAAATATCCGGACCGCCGATACCATCTGTTCCTCCGAAAGGCGGCTGCTCAGGATTTGCAATAGGAATATACCCTCCTCGTAAATATGCAGTATAAAATTTTGTCATCGGTTTGGAATTGGGATATCCATGTTGTGAATATGCAAAATCATCCGAAGCAAAAAAAATATTTTTAGGATTCTCGTTTGTCCCTCTGTCGAGGAAATTCATTAATTTATTGGACAGCGTGTCATGCTTTGATGAGCCGCCGGCAGAATTAGCATAAACAAAGATAGCTTTATAATTATCAGGAAAATAATAGTCTTCATATTCTTCACAATTATAAACATCATAAGATACGCTTGCGGCGTTTAATGCAGAAGTAAATTTCTGAAATTCTTTACGGTTGTAATCCTGATTACCTGAATACACTAAAAGAATAACTAAATCATCTGTCGGCAATATTTTAAATGATAAACTGCTGTCAGGAGCGTTAGCCGGTAAAGTACCTCTATTATAAGCGTCAGAGCTGTCGGTTGCGGCAAAATAATAATATACAGTTGTGTTATTAGGAATTTCAGGCAGTTCATAATAATAAACATTTGGTTCTTCAAAATAAGAATGGGTAACCGACTGCCAGCCCTGTCCGATGTTATAGTAAAGCGAATCGCTTACTAGACCGGACATATCGGAAATTTTAATTTTGAATTCCGGTGTGTTATTAAAAGTATTGCCCCTCCCATCGTAAACAAATGTGGGCGGCTGCTCGTCAATGCCTGTATAAAACCGGATAGCAAGTTCGTTTTGAAGCAGATTACCAATGGGTTCAACTCCAACATATTCACTTCCGTCAACAATTTCCATTAAATAACAAAGTCCAATATCGCAGGCGTCGTTTTGAATGGCGACTGTGGCGCTTTGCCCGTTATCGTGAGGGCAAACGCTTCCCGTCTGTCCTATAGCTGTATTTTTATACTGAAAGATTATTTCTCCGTTCTCATGGAATATAACCTCAAAGCAGAGAGTAGTATCTTCAACAGTACCGTATCGGAATCTTAAATTATGCCATTCTACCACGCAATAACAATCCGGCGCTTCTCCAAAAGTCTGAAAATATACATCGCCAACGCCTTCATCGGCTTTTAAGTCATCCCAATACGCCGCAATAAGCGCCGGCATTGTTGAGTTGCCGGGAACCGGATAAATATAGTTAAACATGTTGCCGTCCGTACCCCAGCCGGTATTGGGATAACTATTATACCATGTATTGTCAGTTAATAAAATCTCCCCATTTATATCAACATAAAAAGAATCTCTCTTAATGCCGTAAAACGGAAAATCAAAACCAAATCCAATCGGTGCCGAGAAATTATCGTCACCATAAAACTCTGGGACTTTATACGTTACAGCGGAAGTTCCTGTTGCGCTGATTTCAATCCAATTGAACACGGGGCCTCCTTCAACTTCGCTGTCTATCCATTGATAGCCGAAGGCGTCAGGCCCGCCTGTTCCATAATGCCGGGCTACTTTTGTTACGGTGTTTACCGTATCATTAACATGATTTTCATCCCCGTTAAGAATTGTAGTAATTGTTACAAAATAATCTCCGGTATCTGCAGGAACCCAGGCGTTTGTGAATATAACCGTATCCACTTCTTCGATTATTAATCCTTTTGTATAGACTAAAGTATCGCAATAAACAGTTACAATCGATTTATCAATGATTTGGCAGCAAACTTTAAAAGTATCGCTAATTTCAGTATTTCCATAATTTTTAATAACGCCGGAAGGAAGTATATCCGTATTTATATAAGAATATTCGGTTGGCGATAAGATAGAGAGCATACCAATATCAGTTTCTCCTTTTTCATAGCTTTCCAATAGAATGTCATCAAGCGCCCAGGCATCGCCATAACCGCTGCCGCTTGCAGAAGTGTGCACAAAAGTGATATAGATAGTCTGCCCCGCATAGTCAGGCAAATTGTTAAGTAAAACCTCTGCCCAGCCTGCCGGTCCCGGTTTTGAAACTTTAAAAACAGTATCCGTAAAAGCATCCGCCGTTGGAGTTGTTGTGGAAATCATAACATAATCAGGACTGCTGCCATCGCTTGCCCATTGGAATTTATGCCAAAAATTTAATTCAATATAATTGTTTGACGGGACCTCAATAGCCGGCGTAATCAGCCATTCTTCCATCCCTTCGTTTGAAGCTCCATCTTGAGAGAAAGCACTGTAGTCGCCGGAATGATGATGTGAACTACTTTGCATCCAGGTTTCACCCGAGATATCGTCTCCTAAATTCAGGATTATCCAACCCGTTGGAGGAACGCTGCTTTCAAAACCTTCATTTAGTAATGTTCCTGCTGATAAAATAAACGGAACAAACGGCATAGTTAAAATAATAACAAGTTTTTTAAGTTTCATTTTATTCTCCTTTTAACATTATAGGTAGTGTCATCCCGATCCCGATTAATCGGGAGACAATTATTTAATTTGTATTTTAATATTTCAATAACTCACTTTGAAAATAACTCCTCTCCTCCTATATTCTTGTCTATCTTTGTTGTTTATGCCTTAGAAAACATTATTTTCAAAACCTTTTAGTAGTATATTATATCCGAATAATGAACAATAAATGATTACCTGCGCAAAAATAACATGTCGAACCAACCGTAAAAGTCGCCTCCGCCTCGCCGGGCATTGCCCTGCCGACAAGTTGCAATTGCGCCGCCAAAGCGGAAAACAAAAGTAAAACGAATACTGCAATTAA
Source organism: Calditrichaceae bacterium (assembly GCA_030622395.1). Taxonomy (GTDB): domain Bacteria; phylum Calditrichota; class Calditrichia; order Calditrichales; family Calditrichaceae; genus JAUXGF01. The sequence continues at coordinate 3,637 of JAUXGF010000010.1, read as the reverse complement.
TTGAATTTTCGCCATAATTTTTCCTTTCCTTAATTTTATGATTGCTTGTATCAATTTAAGTTTATTTAATTAGTGTCTGAACGAAAACTAACCCAAGCTGTCATTTCGCCGCGCCTGCCGGCGGGCAGGAAGCGGAGCGAGAAATCTATTGCCTCTAAATATCAAGGGTTTACAGATTTCTCCCTTCGGCCGAAATGACAAAAATATGTATTTTCGTTCAGGCACTAATTAATAATGTATCATTTTCCCAACGAGTTAACAACTTTAGAACAATAAACTTATGGATATAAATTAATAAATCAAAATAAATTTCACTATCTATGTAATACCTCATAGATAGGTACAAAATTCTTACAGAGATAAGCAAAACGGCAATGCATATCAAAGATCAAACCATAGGCTAAACAAATAACAACGCGCGGCTATTACAACGAAGTTATACCCTTAGGAAATATCAAAGAAACAGACTTTTTAAAACAGTCTGCCAGGCGGGGGAAGATTGAAGAGAAGAGGCGTTTAAAATTTAAATAACTTTTTAAACAATATATTTAAATATGTTAATAAAATGTAATCAATTTTTATCAATTTATCAAATAAAAATATTAAACCAGCGTAACTCCTCAGATACTATAGTGTAATATTTATTTTAGTGTATATTTTGGAATATTATAAACCGCCGGCACTGGAATCGTTTATCTGAGCAACACCATTTTCCCTGTTAAGCTCGTACTCTTAGAAGAGATTAATTTATAGAAATAGATACCGCTTGGAGCATTTCCCCCCTTATCGTTTTTACCCTCCCATATTTCCCGGTATATTCCCGGCTTTTGATATCCGGAAAACAATGTTCGAATCTTTTGACCAAGTATATTATAAATGCTTAAATCCAAATATCCATTATTCGGTACGGCATATTTAATATTAGTCTGCGGATTGAATGGATTAGGATAATTTTGGAAAAGTTCAAAATGGTTTACAATCTGCCGCTCATCTAGATCAACAGCGGAATAGTCTTTTAATGTAAAGTAGACAAAGTCATACTGATCGAAAGTTGCAGCCCATAAACCTTCCCGGCTAACATTTAAATACCCTATATTTAAGCCAAACAGATCCCCGGGATTCAATGTGATTCCCGCAAAATCTCTTTTGGGTATGGACATTTCAATTTGCATGATTGGCGGTTCATTATAATTCACCTTAAGGTTTACGCTGTCGGGATAAACAACCCGCCGGTTAAAATGTGTTTGATACGCAGCTTCATCATCCCACATTCCGCCGGAGCCGCTGTAATCCCGAACCTCCTGACTTGCGTCCCATGAATGAAACACGGAAAAAGTTCCATTATCGGGATTGATTTTCATAAGCGTATTGCCGCTGGAATGCCACCAGCCGTCGCTGTGAAAATCAAATGTCAATTCAGGGACGGCGTATTGTTCCAAACGCAGCGCTAAATACAAAAAATTATTATCATAGCTTAAATATAATTGAGGTGAAAAATTATTCTGAGAGTAAACAACGCTATTATTTGCCAGCGGCCATTCACTCTCAATTACACCGTCTATTAGCGGAGTAAAATATTTAACGATTGTATCGACCGGATATCTTGGGTGTTCATCATCTCCGTCTTTAATACCGTCAGCATCAGTATCCTGTACTAATGGATTGCTGCCGGAATAGATTCCATCCAGCGCTTCCTGCCTGTCGGAGTAACCGTCATCATCGCTGTCCCCTAAAGAGGGATTACCGCCAAATCTCATTTCGTCTAAGGCTGTTAAGGGATCGTTATCCGGGAAACCGTCATTATCTGCGTCAACCGCTTCGTAAATATCCCCCCAGTCGCTTAACAAATCTTCATAGGCATTAAATGTTCGGAACATTTTTGCCTGAAAATCAAAATGCTCTCCACAGGCGACTGGAAATTCCGACGGCTGGTCTCCGTGATACATCTCCGGATGTTCATTTACATTATAAAGAGCGTCAATAGCATGCTGAACTTCATGCACAAAAATCCAGGTAATGCCGTAGTCAATATCCAAATTATCGCCGGGATATTTAACGCTTGTCGCCGCAGGCCATGTGGAATGTGAAAAACCCGTTTGGCGCACAGGACCGGGTAAATCAAGAGACTGGACGCCAAAAGACCAATATCCATTTACAGCGGGATTAATACGAAAAATAATATCATACTGAGTATTCATTACACCCAGCGCCCTTAAATCTTCTGCCGTTTGATGCATACTGCCCCAGGCGTCATCCGGAGCGGAAAATATCTTCATATCGTCTATGATATGATAAAAAAGTTGAACATTAAGTTTCATGCCGGAATTGAGCCAATAGAATAATTTGCTTTCATTCAACATAGTTTTAATTTCCGGAATCAGATTACCGCTAATACTGCCGCGATTTGTATTAGTATAAATAACAACTGCGGTTTTTAGATTGGCATAAGTATAAAATCCATTTGTAGAAGACAGCGTGACAGCCTGGGCGTCCTCAGATTCTCCTGCTTCCGATCCGTCAGCTAAACGGGCGGTAACTTTATAATAATATGTTGCAGCGAGCGTAAGTCTTGAGTCAATATAAAAAGTATCTACATTAGTGTAAGCTATAGGTTGACCATAATTTCCTGTTTCGGTGCGGCGGTAAACATTATATCCAGCTATTTCTCCCAAAGACGACTCGTATTCATTCCAGCGTAAAAACACAGTTGTTGCTTGCGGCTGCGTTTCTAAATTAGCGATTCCCTCAATATTTAAAATATCTTTTGAATGGGAGCTGAATACGCTGCCGCCGGAAACTGCATAAACTATATATGCGTAAATTTCTCCTTCTATTATATTAGTATCCGTATAATAAGCTTCCGTTAACCCTTCTGCTATTCTGGAATAAAGGTTGCGGGTTTGTCCGTCTGGTAAAGTATCGCTTATTGATCTTTTATATACAGAATAAGTCATTCCTTCCTGATCGTCCCAACTGATTGTAATAGAATCGGCGCTATTAAAATCAATATTCAGATTTTGCGGAGCGGGTGGAATAACCTTAGGGGTTAAATACAAATTTTTCGTAAAACGATGCCAGGGGATGGAAGTCACAGAATCAGCTATTGTTCCCTGTTCCCCATTTGTATTGCATGTAAACCGTACAAAAACGCTGTCGCCTGCCTGAACAGCCGGATCGATAAAATTCCCTAATTCAACGCCGAATCCGCCATTTCCATTAATATTCGGGTCCGTTCCCTCCTGCCAGCGCGGCGCGTTTTCAATCAGGATTTTAGATTGATCTTGATTCAAATAAGCGGTAAAGGAAGTTGCCGGGGGCAGGTGTTCACAAAGCTCACCGGTTGAATGGCGGGCATTATTCATAAAATAAACAGATTCCGCATCAGATTGAGCTATAATATTCGCGGCAAGAATAAATATCGTGAAAATTATTAAGCATATATACTTTTTTATGTTTGACAGATAAATCATAATAATATTCACATTTTATATCTTGCTAATTATTCTTGAATAATTAGTGCCTTATGAGTTAAATTCGTGAAAAATTGTTAAGAAAATTATTAACCGATTCTGCAATCCCTTTTGTACCATGGCATAGAGAGGTTTTCAACATAAATCCAACTATGGTTCATCAACGT
>JAUXGF010000009.1 GCA_030622395.1 Calditrichaceae bacterium | reverse complement strand
CTAAAAGTATAGTAACTTACTGAAGCTGGTTTTAACGGCAGGGCTATGGTGTCGAGTACAGTGTTAAAAGTTACAAGAATACTGTCCGCCCCATAACCGGCAGAGTCGCTTGCGGTGTAAAGGGCTTCTCCTATACCGCCGCTATTCGTTGTAACTGTTGTGTCAAAATTATTTAATTCACTAAAATAACCGTTGCCGTGAAAACGGTTGAACGTAATTAAACTATCGGCAATTCGATTTTCAAACCTGTCTTCCAAGGCGGCTTGTAAAAGACGGTCTGTACTTACGGTAATTGAGTCGGCGCTGGAAATAATTACAAAATGATGCCCATCCGCCGGGTTATATGTTATTAATCCACTTTGCCCGGTAATGCCGGAGGCGTCCTTTTTAACAACATTAACGGTGAAACTCCCTGTTACCGTATCTGTTACGGTTACGATAAGACTATCGCTGTTATTAAACTGTAGTCGATCATTGGGTACAAACCACGCCGAGCCCGAACCGGCTGCGCTGAATATTACGCTGTCGGAATTGATTACTGCATTACCGAATTCATCCCGGGCTCTAATAACGAAGGAAACGGAATCACCCGCTTGCGCTGTTTGATCCCCTGCCGGCTCAAAATCATAATAGGCGACGCTATTCCCCACAACATCCACTGACCAGCCGTCATTTGTTGAAGCTTGACGACCGCTGGAGTCCAATACAGCATCATAACTGCTTTTATATTCATTACCCTCGGAAACAGTTTCTGGCATAGTCTGCATAAAAGTGGCTTTTACAGAATCAATTACATCAAAGATAGAAGTCTGAATTATAAGTGAATCATTAACAGCATCATACTGCCATGTGGCATAGCCCGCTTCCGTTGGCTTGTCTGATGAATTTTGAATATAGGAGTTATGATTGTTAATCATTATTCCTGTAACGGTAGGAGTAGAAGTAGAAGTAAAGGGATTGCCAATAGCAAAACGGTCTAATTTGCCTAGCCCCGTGGATCCTGATGTATCAATATTATAGATATAATAATTCAGGGTTGGGAAATCACCAGCCTGTACCGAAGCAGGTGAAATAGAGGCTAAAGCCGTATCCCCTACTGATTTGTTATGAAATAAAATTGCTGAAGATGAAGAAACCGCGCCATTCTGATTGTAGCTATATTGAATGCCTGTACTGGTATCTGCCTTTATGCCAATAGTAGCGTTTCCCCCGCCGCTATAGGCTGCGTCAATATTGTTATATTGCAGCTTAATAAGGTTGCTGTGCTCGAATAAAATCAATTCAAAATCTATTTTATTCGGCATAATCGCTCCATTAAGGATATCCCATTGTACAATAAATTTCCGGTTTGGCGCTGAACCTACCGTTTTGCAATATACGCCCCCGCCATTTCCAACTGTACTTGCCAAATCATCCCAAAACACAGCAATCATTGAATCCGGGCCGCTTCCGGAGGGAATAGAGTCATTTGTTGGCCATGAACTACTGGTATACTTAAAGCTAACCCAGCCGTTTGAAGAAACATAAAGACTGTCTTGCTTATGTCCATAAAAAGCGAAATCAAACGGTAATGCAACGCCCTGTACATTATTATCGATGCCAGGCCCCATAAGCCTGGAAGCGTCTTTTATATCTATCCATTCATAATCAATATTCGTCGTTCCTTCTGTATCCGTCCACATATACCCAAAACTGTCGCTTCCCCCCTGGTCGGCAAAAACATTATATATAAATAACAAAAGTATCCCAAATATAAAACCATATCGTTTTAACATAGATGTTTACCTTTTATTTTTATCAACTGTCGGAAAATTTTTTGAGGCAATAATATCGCCTTTTTGGATAGTTTTATCTTCCTGTTGAATAATTTTCTTTATTGTAATTTTACTGTTTTCGCCCGGCATTTTCTCAATGTGCGAAGCGCAGTTAACGCTTAACCGGTCAAAAGCTTTTAGTACATTTTTTTTAAATCGTAAAACAAGTCCGTCGGCAGTTGATTCCCAGTTTACAACTGATTCGGATTCTGGAAACGAAGGATCGTTTTTCAGCCATATATCTTTATCGTTAATTTTGACTGCCGCCGGGGCTGTTTTTATTCTTGACGGAAGCTCAATAAGCAATCCGGAATCTAAGTTGTTCGTTAAACTCAGCCGTATATTCAGTTCCCACTCCGCTTGAGTTCCGGCGCGTTTAGTTAGATTTATCTCCAGATTTGGGTTTTGCGCCCAAACAAGTTGTACCATAAAAAAACTTAATAACAAAATTAATAGCCTGCTATGCATGATATTAACTCCTAAAAACGAGTTTTGTATACTTAAATAAAGTGGTTTTGAAATATTGCGTTAAAACCATTTATTAAACAGTATATTTAATTTAATGTTTTTACAGATCATCCTGCCCTATCTGTATTCCAAACCGCATACCAGATCACACTCTAAATTCATTCTGACAGCATTAATACGATCCAGAACATAGGCTTAATATGTTTGCTTTAATTATAATTATCGTGACTTATCGCACATACATTAGAAAAGGTGTAAATGATATTAAGATTTGTTTATTGATATTTTAACATTTTTTGGTTGTTCTCTAACTCACTTAAAAATATTTTAGCAATATCCGGGTCAAATTGAGTTCCGGAATAATATCTTAAATATTCTTTTGCAGTAGTATCAGGAAGCGCTTTTCTGTGAGGACGGTCAGAGATCATTGCATCGTATGCATTACATACAGCTAAAATTCTAGAACCAATTGAAAGATTGTTCTTTTCAAGTTGATGTGGATATCCCTTTCCGTTATAAAATTCATGATGGTGTAATGCCATGTCAATAATTGTTTTATTAAATCCCGCTGCTTCCAGGATTTTTGATCCTTCAATTGTATGCTGAAGAATTTGTTTTTTTATAATAGAATCGTCCTTGAATTTTTCTTTATTTAACAAATACTCATCTTTTATAGCTATTTTCCCGATATCATGCAGTAATGTACCGAAGACCATATCTTTAATTTCTTTGCCCTGGACGCCCATTTTTTGGGCAATAATGTTTACATAATTTGTCGTACGTATATTGTGCCCGCGGGAATAAATATATTTTGCCTCTAAAGCTTGCAGCATAGCGCGCAGGGTTTTAGCATAAAAATCATGATATTCGGACGTCATTTGTGTTTGTTCTAATACAAGGGCGAGTTGATTCGTGATAATCGAAATCAAATCAATATCTTCTTTTTTAAATGCCGATCCGGATACTTTATGACCTATAAAAAACAACCCAGCCAAGCTTCCCTTAACGAAAACGGGGGAAATCAAATCTTTTTGAAAATTATTGATAAGCTTAATTTCATCGTCATACAAAACATCGCGCGGAATTTGACTTACTAAGATTGGCTCCCGCATGGCGCTTAATATTTGGATTAAATTACTATGCAAATAAATACGGACTTTTGAGAGGTCATAACCCCTAAGACCCTTTTGGATAAAAACATTTATAAAGTCATTTTCTTTTTTTTGCTTTTTTAAAATGAAAGCATAAGAGCTGCCAATTTGCCCTATTGCAGTTAATAAAAAGGAGGTTAACGCTTTACGGGAGTCATCACGGATATTTAATTGATCGCTTAACACTAAAATGTTTTTTATTTCAATATCTTTTTTACGTACGTTTTTATCTAAACTTTTTACATGCTGCTTTTTTAATAAAAGCTCGCGCTCTAAATTAGCATATTTATTTTGAAATAATTTTTTCTCCGCGTTTAAATCTTCTTGTTTTTCTTCCAATTCTCTAATAGCGTTAATGCTTATTTTGGAAACCCCAAAGATTAACCCATAAAGTATTATGTGCACCGAATAATTAAATATAGATTTTTCAACAACATTCAATATATCAAAAAGAAAACAAGCTGCTGTGAACATTAAGAAAAAAGAAATTAAAATAATTGTAAAATCCCTTTTTGAAAAAAGAAAAACAATCGAGATTAATAGAAGGAAAGGTAAAATTATAAAAGCGTAATTAAAATAGGCAACAGGATATATAAGAAAATAAATCACCGCCGAATCAATTAAAATTAAACTTTTGGCAGCGTTTTTATTAAACTTCTGGTTTGTAAAAATAATCCCCCAAAACAGCGTGGTAAAGATAGAGACAATCATTGAAATAAGCGTTAACTTGTAAGAAATTTCATCAGGACGGTTTATAAATGTTAAAAAGAATAATAAAATTACCGCCGAGCCCGCAGCTTTTAAGTACAAGTAAAACTTTGATTGATTGTTATTGATTAATTGATAAATCTGAATCATAATTTATTTTTTTACCTCAAAATAGCTCTTAATAATATCAAGAATTCTTTCCCGTCATTTTCAACTAATTTTTTATTCTTTAATGCTTTTTCAAATGATGGGTTTATTTCAAGCGCTTTGTCAAATTCATTTAGCGCCTGTAAAAATAAATTGCGGCACTGAATAAGATGGACAATCCCTAAATTATTCCATAAATCTGCATATTCCGGATGTTCTACCGTTGCACCATATAATTTTTGTTCAAATTTCTTTATTATGTCACCATCAAGCCCTTTACCGCCATACATAAATTTTAAATAAAAATCCATGCCTATTAAACTTAAAACTTGCTCTGGAAAAACGGTATCCCTGTTGTTAATTAATATTTGAACAGCTTTCTTTATTTCATTGTTTTTTAAAGCTTTTTGTATTTTTGAATTTATTTTTGAAAAACTTTTAATTTTTAATTTTTCCAATTTTTTAAATTGCTGCTGCGCCCGCTCCATTCTAATTGAAGGAGGCGGAAGGAGAGTGTCGCTTTTATCAACCAAGATGCTTTCTAAATAAAGAATACCCATATTATAATGCGTTTTTATATAATGAGGATTGATACGCAAAGCTTCCTGAAAATTGTTTAATGCTTTATAATGCTGTTTTTGATTTAAATAAGCTAAACCTAAATTATGGTAAATATCCGCATAGGGATTGCCTTTTTCTAAAGCCATATTTAATAACTGGATTGCCTTTTCATTTTTCCCCAAATTAATATAAGACAGCGCCAGGTTATTAAGCGCTTCTATTGAATCGGGATCAATAGAAATAGCAATTTCAAATTGTTCGATGGCGTCTTTAATCAAGTTGTTTCTTAAAAAAATTAATCCCAGCTTAATATTAGAAGGCGCATGCCGCAGCTTCTTAACTTTTTCGCCAATCAAAAACATTAATTCAATTTCACTTGTCGTTTCTTTATGCAATATAGCTACTATTTTGCGGAGACGTTGTTCTAATGATTGTTCATTATCAATTTTTCGTCGCTCAAAGTTAACGATATGTGATGTTATCACCCTGCCTTCTTCAAAGACGTCGCATTGTGCATTTCCTTTATTAATATTACTGGCGGTTTGTATATGAAATTTCCTGCCAGCTACATCTATATTATCATTATACCCAATATCCGACATTTCTTTTCCCCTATTTTACAAGCGCTTTTTAATATTAACAGATTACAAAAAACCAAAACAATTAAGCATATAACTATGTATTATAATAATTATTAATAATATTAGCAAAAAAACAATGGTAAATGAGTGATTATTCTCATAACTAAACACTTTTTTTATTTAAACGCCGGGTTCGTAACGTGTAAATTTATTCCGGCCTGATTTTTTAGATTTGTATAAAGCTTGGTCCGCCCTAAATACTAAATCCTCAAAATTATCTGCATCATCAGGAAAAGTGGCGGAGCCAAGACTAATGGTCAGCTTCCCGCCTGGTTGGACATGCTCTTTGTAGAATGGATACTCCTCTACTTTTTTTCTGACTCGTTCCGCCAAAACATGAATATCCTTTTTCCCGAATCCCGGCAAAATGATACTAAATTCCTCCCCGCCATAACGGTGGACAATATCGTCGTCGCGGGCTGTGTTTTTTAATACCCACCCGATAGAGCGCAGCGCTTCGTCGCCTGATTGATGCCCTAATGTATCATTATAATTTTTAAACTTGTCGATATCAAGCATAATTAATGAAACACAAGTCTTTTTTCTAAGGGATCTGTTTATCTCTTCATGTAAACGATCTTTAAAGTAACGGTAATTATGCAGATTAGTCATTGCGTCGGTAAATGACATTTTTTTAACATCTTCGTACATTTGGGCGTTGCTTATAGAAATAGAAATAATATTAACCAAAATAGCAAAAATTTCAAGATCTGTTTCTTCAAAAGTCTTATTATTTAGTTTTGAGCCGCAGCCTATTACACCCTTCACTCTTTCAGAAAAAATGACCGGAGCAATTAGTTCAATTTGATTTTTCTTAAACTGTTTTGCTACTTTTTTTAAATTGTTTATTTTATTAAGGTCTTCAACTTTGATTGGATAAGGTTTGTTTAACAATAAATTAACAAGTGGATGATCCACCTCGATATTAATATTTATTTTTCCCTTCCCCCTAAAGCCCTTGGTAAAATTAGTAGAATATTTTCGCTGCACAGGTTCATAGAGCATAGCAATTGATTTTTGACACGGTATTTGCCCGCTAATAGTTAAAAGAGCGGCATGAATTAGTTGTTTAAGATTTAAAATAGAATATAAATTATTACTAACCTCTAATAGATTGTCTATCCCCCACTTACGTTTTTTTAATTCCTTTTCCGTTCCGCGTAATTTTATTTGATTTTGAATAAGCTGCATGTCTAACAATGCCGCCTGATTTTCAAGCTCATTAATTTTTAAATGCTGTTCCATTTTTGTTTGTAATTCTATTATTAGACGCTTTAAAAAATTAAATAAATTGATTGTTTTTAGTTTTTCTTTACCGCTGATAATAAGGTAATCGTAATCATTAAAAAACTGAAACATTAAACCTTGTTTAACCTTAAAGCCATGTTTCTTCAATTTAATTGCAGACAATAAAGAATTTCCATTTTCAATTTGATAAAGCGAATGTTCGTCGGCAAGGGATTCTAATTGTTTTGTAATCGGCAGAGTTGTAATCGTCGAATTAGCGCTGCACTTCCAAATATCCCCGTCTTTTCTAAGATGATATAAAATGCATATAGAAGAATTTACAGGCTTAATGACTTTTTCTAAAGAATGCAGCAAAGACATGTGAAAACGCTGCTTTTCTTTTTCAGTTTTAAAAGCCTTGGCGCTTTCAGTCAGCAAATTCTGGTATAAAGTAAAAACCTTTAAATCAAATGAAAAACTTCGTTTAAAGACACTATTTGTTATATTTGTTAAATATTCTATCATTATAAATTATTTTAGAGAGAAGTAATATAAAACCGGTAAGTCAATTATTGTAAACATATCCTAAAAATATGTTACTTTTATTTTCAATTAATAATTTTTTATAATATATAATATTTTAAACTTGAATGAAAGATTTAGTTTTTAGAGTTTTGTAAAACCACACTCACGGGCGGAAAATTTGTTTGGGTTTTAATATTTCACCCCTTCAGAGGTTTTACAACAGATTGTGCAAATATTTTTTTATTTTCCTAATGTTTTATATATTTATAAATTCTAAATTATTTATAAAACACAGATCATATATCTGATTAATAAATATAATCATTTGAGGCGCTTATGAAAATTCATCAAATTGCAGTCGGCCCTTTTGAAATGAACTGTTATATAGTTGCTGAAGACGATTATCAGGATTGCATTTTAATCGACCCCGGCGATGATATTGAAACCATTATCAAGCATATTGAAAAAAATAATTTAAAACCAAAAACAATCATTAATACTCACTGTCATATCGATCACGTTCGAAAAGTCAGCGACATTCAAAAGTATTTTAACGTTCCGTTTCATATTTGTGAAGATGATACCCCTCTGTTGGAGACTCTAAAAGATCAGGGTATGTTATTCGGACTGGATACTTCTGAAATTCCTAAAGTGGACAGCTTCTTAAAAGACGGCGACACTTTTAAACTTGTAGAAAAAACATTTCATGTTTTGCATACGCCGGGGCACAGCCCGGGAAGTATTAGCATTCTTATTGATAATCATTTATTTGTGGGGGATGTTCTGTTTAAAGATTCGATAGGCAGAACCGATCTTTACGGCGGCAATTATAATCTTTTAATTCAATCAATTAAAAACAAGCTGCTGGTTTTACCGGACGCCACAATCGTTTATTGCGGGCATGGCCCAAGAACGACTATTGGCAGAGAGAGAAAATGCAATCCTTTTTTGAATTCAATCTAATTGCAGAAAATTTATTCTAAAAGTTTCCTTAAGGTTTTTACGTCAATATTTAATATACGCGCAGTTTTTAGTTTATTCTCTTTGGTTAATTTATACACTTGTTTAGCATATTCTTTTTTCAATTTTGCCATAGAATCTAAATTAGCCTCCGATCTAATAACCACAGCTTCAGGAGACACAAACAACTCCTTGGGTAACTCTTTAACGCTTAGTTGTTTAGGCCGCCGGCATAAAACCGATTCAACAACGTTTTGCAGCTCACGTATATTCCCTCCCCAATAATAATTTTTTAGTATTTTATAAACAGCTTCATTTATTTCGGGTTTAGAAATTCGATTCAATTCAGAATATCTATCCACAAAAAAATCAAATAACTCAGGGATGTCATCTATTCTTTCGCGCAAGGGAGGGATGTCGATTTCAAAAGCGTTTATACGATAATAAAGATCTTCACGGAATTTTTTTGCATTAACGGCTTTTATTATATCTTTGTTTGTAGCGGCAATAATACGCGCATTCATTTTTACAGGCTTAACCCCGCCTATAGGGTAATATGATTTTTCATCTAATACTTTCAACAGCTTTGCTTGCAGATGCATAGGTATCTCGGCAATTTCATCCAAACAAATAGTCCCGTTACGGGCAGCCTGGAATTTTCCCGCTTTGTTTTTGACTGCGCCTGTAAAAGCTCCCGCTTTATAACCAAAAAGCTCCGACTCAAGTAAATTGTCCGGGATTGCAGCGCAATTAATGTGCATGAAAGGTCTTGTTTTACGCTTGGATTTTATATGAATATAGCGCGCCAATTCTGTTTTCCCGCTGCCTGTTTCCCCGGTAATTAAAATATGGACGTCAGAATCTTTTATTAGGTTAACCCTGTCAATAATGCTTTTAATGATAGGATTCTCACCAATAAACCTTATATCTTTTTTATTATCGGCTGGAAAATGAAACACTTGCTCTATAAAATATTTGATTAGTATAGCAAGATGCTGAAGACCCTCTTTGTTATATTCAATTATAGATATTTTATAAGGTGAAATTTTATTTACTAACTGATTTGTTTTTAAAGAAGTGACGCCGATGAGAAAAGTCTCCGGCGATATATTGCGAATATTTTGAAGAATATTAACAGTATCTGATTTTTTTAAGAAATCAAGGTCGAAAACAATCGCTTTATAAAAATGGTGCTCAAGACAATAAAGCAGACTATCAATAGAATCAATCTTTTGGTAGGAAATATTATTATTTAGCTGGGCTAAGATTTCTATTTTTCGCCCAGAGTCGGGTTCAAAAATTAACAAATCCATGATTAAAAGAAAATCGGATTATATCGTTTAAGATGAAGTGCGAATTTCGATCGGCACGCTTGTTCTAAACTCTTGTATCCATTTAATATATTCTCTTTCCATTTTAAAGTTTAAAGTAAATTCTTCTATACGCCGCCAATCATTTTCTAAAGTTAACCTGCGTTTTTTCTGTCGGTCTTCCAGGCGAATGATATGATAGCCGAATTCTGTCTTAAAAGGCTCGCTTATATCGCCGGGATTCATATTTTCAGCAATAGTTTTAAATTCCGGAATGGCTAATTTTTCGGTTTCAAACTCACCAATATTCCCATTATCTTTATGGACATTTTCGTCACCTGAAAATTCCACCGCTAATTTTGAAAAATCTTCGCCATCCAAAATACGTTGGCGTATTTCCGATAATTTTGCAACTGCCCGGTCTTCGTCGGCTTGGGTTGGTATGGTCTGAATTAAAATATGCCGTGTACGAATTTTTTCACCGCGCCGTTCAATCATTTTAATAATATGAAACCCAAACTGTGATTGGACTATATCGGATATTTCACCGTCCTTCAAGTTAAAGGCTGCTGTTTCAAATTCTTTTACAAAATCTCCGCGGCTTATAAGACCTAAATCGCCGCCGCGTTTGGCGGATGCGGGATCGTCCGAATATTTTTCCGCCAGTTCTGAAAAATCCTCGCCGTTTTTTATCTTGTCCAGAATTTCACTTGCTTTGTTATATGCAGCCGTTTGGGCGTCTTCCGAAGGTTTAACCAGCATTAAAATATGACTGATGTTTATCGTTTCTTCTAATGAGGGCAAACTGTCTTTATAGGTTTTATAAAATTCTTCCACTTCGCGTCGGGAAACTTTAACATTTCTGAATTTCATTGAGCGAACCTGTTCAACCAGAAGTTGTTCTTTTACTACTTTGCGTGTATCTTTACGGATTTTTTTAAGGGGACTTCCAAAAACAGTCTCTAACTTATCCTCGGACCCAACCTGTTCGATAAGATAGCGCATCCTTTGTTCAACGCGTTGATCCAACATCTCATCGTCGACGGTCAGAGTATCCTCATCTGCTTTTGCTAATAACAGCTTTTGTTCAATCAATTTCTCCAGCGTTTGATTTTTTAATTCTTCAACTAACTGAGGATTTTGTTTTACATCAATTCGATTCTGGACTATATAACTTTGGATATATTGATCAATCTCCGACTTAAGAATTATCTCTTTACCAACAATTGCAACAATACCTTCAACAAGCTGCTGGCTGCATAACGGAAGTGCCGCTGCATTTAGAAAAAATATAATAAGTAATAATCTCTTAGTCATTTGTCAACGCCCCCTATTCCTGAATTTTACTTAAATATGTCTGTATCTGAAATTTCTCTTTCAGCTCATTTTTAAGGCGTTCAAAGTCCTTTTCTCTACGCTCTCTTTTTAACCGAAGTATTATTTTATTTTTTACAAGTTCAATATCTATTTGACTGCCTTTTTTCTGCCAATCAAGCAACTGGAGAAAATGATAACCATGACTCGTTTTTATTGGTTTTGAAATAGCGCCGGTTTTCATTTTTTTTAAAGATTTGACAAACGTCTCAGGAATATCCTTTACCGGTACATATCCCAAATCGCCATTGGGGCGTTCGCTTGTAGATTTGTCGTCGAAATAATATTTCTTTATTAATTTCAATAGTTCACGGCTTTCCCTAAGTTCTTTAAAGATAGCGTTATCCCGCTGTTCTAATAACAAATGAATAATATGGACTTCATCTTCTCTACGATAAAATTCTTTTTTATGATCCCTATAATAATTTTCAATATCTTTTTGTGAAATTTTATAGTTTTTATTTAATTTCTGGCTTAAATAGCGCTGAACGAGAAGAGACCTTTTATATTTTTCTATTAAGAATTCTTCTTTGGCGTTTAACGATAATCCTTCTTTTAAAGCAGATTGATATAACATTTCATTTTCAACCCATTTGGAAATCAAATTTCTTTTCAGGGCAAGGGCTAACTCATCGTCAAGACGCTCAGGAACGCTATATTGAAGCTGGGTTTTTAATAGATGTTGATCATTAACCTGAGCCACCAAGTCATCCGGCAGCTCCGTCTTTTGTTTACAGCCCGGCATACAAAAAAACAAAAAGGTTAAGGCGATAAAAGCGCCATAACCTTTTAATTTATATAACACGTTAATCATTATATTGTGTTTACCAAATCTTGATTTATTGTAACGGTATATTTTTCGCGTAATTCTTTTTCCCATTCTGTTCGGCGTTCACGTAACTTTTGGCTGCGCAATTTTGAAGTAACCTTCTGGCGGGAATCATCAAAACTTTTAATGGCTTCCGGTTTTATTTTACCGGTTTTAATGATTGTCCAACCGCCACGGTACTTAACAGGGTCTGAAATATTCCCTTCGCCAAGCTCAAAAGCTTTTTTAGAAATTGGCCCCCGGCTTCTCTCGTCTTTATATCCAAGATAACCATTTTTCTTTTTATAGTATACATCCTCTGAATATTTTTTTACCAATTTTTCAAAATCCCTGCCGCTTTTAGCCAGCTTAGCAATTTTTTTAGCCAATTTTTCATCTTTCACATAAACTTCCCAAATCTCGATTGCTGCAGGAGTGGCAAATTCCTTTTTATTTTCTTCATAATATTTCATCAAGACGTCATCATCAACTTTTATTTTATCATTAATTTCTTTCTTCTCAACCAGCTTGGATATTCGTTGTTCTATAAGTTGGTCTAATCTTTCGGAGATATCTTTATCTTTATGCAGCCCCATGCTTTCAGCTTCGGCAACTATAATTTTATTGAAGGCCATATTTTCTATATCTTTTTTAAGCGCTTTTTTATTTGTTAAGTTCTTCCTGACCCTGTCAAGACGATTTCCATAAAAGTTGAATAAATCTTTAACTAAAAACTTGCCGCCATTCCATTCTGCCAAAAGAATATTTTTTTCTTCATCCGTATAATCGCTTGTTTTCACCAGGTTAGCCTTGTCTTTTTCTACGGCAATTCCATTGAATTTTTCAATATTCTCATCAAGAATTTTAAAGTCTTTATCTTCTTTTAATTTTTCAGTGTTTGCTTCCCACATCTTGCGCCCCGTATCCTGAAATGTAGAATACATCTTGCGCTTGATCTGAAACTTCTGTTTTTCAAAGTCATCCTCTTTAAATTTCGGATTTGTACGGCGGTCTTCTACTTTAATAATATGATAGCCGTAATTTGTTAAAACCGGCTCCGAAATATCCCCCGGCTGCATACTAAAAGCGGCGTCTTGAAATTTGCCGACCATTTTCCCCCACGAAAAATAACCTAAATCGCCTTTATTCTTTTTAGCGGATGGATCATCTGAATATTCCTGTGCAAGATCTGATAATTCCTGACCGGATTTAATTTTTAGGATTAACTCCTCAGCTAACTTTTTCGACTCTTCTTTTGTGCGCGTTGCTTTGCTTCTTGACGCTCCTTTAAAAGAAAGTAATATATGACTTGCTTTAACTTCCTCTTTTTGTTTTTCAAAAGAAGCTTTTATATCTTCTTCCGATATCAGCTTATCAACAATAATCCTCTCAAAATATTTGTTTCCCAACAACTTGCCTTTTTGATCGTCAAGTTCGCTTTTTAAAGACTCGTCTTCATCCAAGCCTAAATCATAAGCGGCGTTAACTTTTAATTGAGTTAAGATCATCCGGTTTAAAAGTGTCATTTTTTGAGCTGAGTCAACATCTGCAAAAGAAGTTTTGCCGCGGAAACGCTTGCCCAGTTCAGCCTTAAATTGATCAACTTTAATCTCGTTGCCGCCTACTTTGGCAACCGCATCATCAGATATACCGCAGCCGTTCATATAAACCGCGGCGACAATTAACATAAGAACAATAAACAACCGATACATTGGAACCTCCATTTTAATAATTGAAAATCTGTAATTTACTCATTTATAATTACGTTATGCAATATTTTTTTAGCAAACAATAATTTTTCTACCCTTTTGTCCCCTAATAACTTAATTTCAACGCCTAAATTTTTTTGATTTAGAAAGCGGACTGACGCCGTTTTCTGGTTCATTAATCGCGGTATGCTTTCCTTAAAAAAAAGATCGTCATTCTGAGCCTCTTCCGAAAAAATTAATTTCAGCGAATTTTCTTTAATGATTATCCGTTTAGAATATAAACGGCTTGCCAAAACTTTGATTTCGATTGATATTAAAAAACAAATAACCTCCGGCGGAGGGGATCCAAACCTGTCTTGAAGCTCGCTTTGCAAATCTTCTATTTGTTCAATATTTGTAAAATTAACTAAACGATGGTAAACGGTGATTCGTTCCAATTCGCTGGAAATATATTCTTGCGGAATTAACAGATCAAAAGTTACGTCTAATTTAGGGTCTGTATATTTTTTTTCAAAGGTTGATTCTGCAACATGTTGATCCGATTCCAGCCCTTGTTTCAATTCTTTAACCGCTTCGTCTAAAATTTTGCAATACAATTCAAATCCGACTGTTTGGACAAAGCCGCTTTGTTCTTTGCCTAAAATATTTCCGGCTCCGCGGATTTCCAGATCTCGCAAAGCCACTTTATATCCCGAACCCAAATCTGTAAAATCCTGAATAGCGCGCAGTCTCTTCCGCGAAATCTCAGTTACTTTATCCATCGGCGGGACAATTAAATAACTATACGCTTGTTGATCAGAGCGCCCT
>JAUXGF010000502.1 GCA_030622395.1 Calditrichaceae bacterium | reverse complement strand
TGTTTATGGGGCTTAATTTAATATTATTTTAGACTTAGTCAAGTTTTAGATAAAACTGATTTAATTTTTTTTATATAATTTATCTTTTTAAAATAAATGAATTTACTCTAAACAAATTGACTAATTTTTAATCTATTTAGCGCTCTCGCTAATGCAAACTCTACTCTTTGGATATCAATATCTTTAGAATCAGAGCCTAATCTTTCCAAGGCTCTCTTTTTGGCGCTTTTAGCTCTGGCAATATCAATAGATTGGGAAGTCTCCGCTGATTCGATAATCATTTTTATATGATTATTTTTTACCTCACAAAATCCGCCGCTTGCCGCCAAAATTTCTGTTTTATCTTCAAAGTCATTTATTTTAATCATACCTATATCAATAATCGACAACATAGAGGCATGATCTTTTAAAACCTGAAACTGCCCTGAAGCGCCGGGAGCGATAAGACTTTTGATCTTACCGGTATATATTTTACCAAACGGCGTTACAATTTCTAATTCAAGCTCGGAGGTCATTTAAATATCCCATATTTTTCGACTTAACTTTTAAAAACTTAAATAAAAAGAATTATCTTTTAAAATATTGCGCTTTAATTTTAAATTATTTTGCTTTCATTTTTTCAGCATTTTCTAAAACTTCTTCAATGCCGCCTGCCATGTAAAATGCTTGTTCGGGAATATTATCATATTCACCCTCTACTATTCCCGCAAAACCTTTTATCGTTTCTTTTAACGGCACATACTTTCCCGCCATGCCTGTAAACTGTTCCGCTACGAAAAAAGGCTGTGATAAAAATTTCTGGATTTTACGGGCGCGGGCAACGACCATTCTATCTTCTTCACTTAATTCATCCATACCAAGTATAGCGATAATATCCTGAAGGTCTTTATATTTCTGTAAAACTTCCTGTATTGTTTTAGCTACTGAATAGTGATTGTCGCCTACAATACGGGGATCCAAAATACGCGAAGTGGAATCTAATGGATCTACCGCCGGATAAATACCAAGTTCTACGATTTGCCGTGAAAGAACCGTTGTGGCGTCTAAGTGAGCAAAAGTAGTGGCTGGCGCAGGATCGGTAAGGTCATCAGCAGGAACATAAATTGCCTGAACAGATGTAATTGATCCCTTTTTAGTAGAGGTGATCCTCTCTTGCAAAGCGCCCATTTCCGTAGCCAATGTGGGTTGATAACCAACCGCTGAAGGCATTCGTCCCAGCAATGCAGATACTTCTGAACCCGCCTGTGTAAAACGGAAGATATTGTCTATAAAAAGCAGAACGTCTTTTCCCTCTTCATCACGGAAGTACTCCGCAGTTGTCAAACCGCTTAATCCAACCCTTTGACGAGCGCCGGGCGGCTCGTTCATCTGTCCGAATATAAGCGCGGTTTTTTTGATAACACCGGATTCTTTCATTTCAAGCCAAAGGTCGTTTCCTTCGCGCGTACGTTCGCCTACCCCGGAAAATACTGAATACCCGCCGTGTTCTGTAGCAATATTGCGTATTAATTCCATAATCAATACTGTTTTACCAACGCCGGCGCCGCCAAATAATCCTGTTTTGCCGCCTTTAGTATACGGTTCAAGCAAATCAATAACCTTTATGCCGGTTTCTAATAATTCGTCTGAAGTGCTTAGCTCTTCCATGCTTGGCGCAGGACGATGAATAGGATATCTCTTTGATGTTTTTATTTCCCCTAACCCATCAATCGGTTCACCTACAACATTTATTAATCGACCAAGCGTTTCGGGGCCTACGGGTACAGAGATTGGCTCTCCCAAATCAATGGCTTCCATCCCTCTCATTAAACCATCGGTAGAATCCATAGCCACGGAGCGCACCATATTTTCGCCAAGATGCTGCTGCACTTCGGCAATCAACTGCGTGCCGTCGCTTCTAACAATTTTAACAGCGTTATAAATTGCCGGTAACTTATCTTCTTTAAATTCAATGTCTAATACCGGACCAATGATTTGAGTAATTATTCCCTTATTCATAGATTGTTTCCTAACATTATAACTAATCCGCTAACTTTCTTTCAGGGCTTCAGCGCCGCCCACAATTTCAGATATTTCTTTAGTAATAGCAGCCTGCCGAGAACGGTTATAAAATATTGTAAGCCTTTCAACAATATCTTCGGCGTTATCGGTAGCGCTTTCCATTGCCGTCATCCGCGCCCCCTGTTCAGCCGCATTACTTTCTAATAATATTCTCCAAACTTGTACATTCAAGTTTTTTGGAATAACCTGATTTAAGATTTCTTTTTTACCAGGCTCATAAAGAAAATCGACCTGCGTTTCTTTTTCAGCCATTTCCGGATCAGGAACAAACGGTAAAAACTGCTC
>JAUXGF010000462.1 GCA_030622395.1 Calditrichaceae bacterium | reverse complement strand
TGAGCGCCGTATAGCGGAATTATATTCACGCGGGGAGTTAATCTATAAAAAGGTGCCGGAAATAAAACAGCAAATGGATAATATTATAAATTATATTTTGAATTTCAAGAATGGTGACAGCAAATGAATTAATTCCCCTCTTGTTGGAGCGAAGCGGAAATCCCGATGTCGGGAGGAGAGGCTGCCCCGAACTATCGGGATGCAAGCAGGGGTGGGTTCTCATGCGTTGTTCAATTTACCCAACTAAATGAGGCATTATTAAATGAAAGAGATTGTTATTATCTCCGGGAAAGGCGGCACCGGTAAAACTTCTATCACCGCTTCTTTTGCATTTTTAGGCGGAAAGGATATTGTAGCGGCGGACTGCGATGTGGATGCAGCCGATATGCATCTTCTTTTGCAGCCTGATTTTGCAAAATCCGAAGATTTTTATAGCGGCGTTATCGCAAACATTAATCAGGATAAATGTACTCAGTGTGGGAAGTGTGCAGAGGTTTGTCGTTTTAACGCTATCCCTATTATAAACGAGCAGTATATAATTATGCCCTTAAATTGTGAAGGGTGTGGATATTGCGCCCGGGTTTGTCCCACGGAAGCAATTACAATGGAAGAACAAAATGTCGGCAAATGGTATATATCCGAGACAAAAGTTGGGAATATTTTGGTTCATGCCAGGCTTGGTATCGGCGCGGAAAATTCCGGTAAGCTTGTAGCAAAAGTTAAAAATGAAGCCGGACGAATAGCCAAAGAAACCGGGAAAGATTTTGTTTTAGTCGACGGCTCTCCGGGTATTGGCTGCCCGGTAGTGTCATCACTTTCAGGCGCGGATTTCGTGGTTTTGGTGACAGAACCTACTGTTTCAGGCATTCACGATTTGAAAAGAGTTTACGAGCTTGTAAATAAGTTTAAGATTAAAGCAGGTTGTATTATCAATAAATCTGATTTAAACCTTCAGATATCTGATGAGATTGAAGAATTTTGTAATAAAGAAAATATTATTCATATCTCTAATTTGCCTTATGATGAAACTTTTACAATATCGATGACAAACGGACAAACGATTGTTGAATATAATGATAATAGTTTAAAAGCGCTTTTAACAGAAAGCTGGAATAAAGTAAAACAAATAACAATTAAATAAAGGAATTGAAATGAAAATTGCATTTACGACAAAGGGAGCGGAGTGGGATTCTATGATGGATCCGCGCTTTGGTAGAACTGAATTTATATTAGTCTATGAAGAAGAGAAAGATGAGTTTACCAATTTTAACAACACAGCTATCGAAAATGTGGCTCACGGTGCCGGGCCTCAAACCGCACAAAAATTGTTTGAGCTTGCTCCTGAAATATTAATCACAGGAAACGGTCCTGGTGGAAATGCTGCAAGAGTTTTACAAGAATCCGGCATTAAAATTTACGTTGGCGCCGGTCAGATGACGGTTAAAGAAGCATATAACGCATTTAAAAAAGATGAATTAAACAAATTTTAGTGTAGTGACACTAAAATCATTTTAGAATATACCGAAATAAAAGTAATTTACAAAAAATACTTAGCTTCAGTATCGGTATAAATGAAAGGACGAAATGGTTATCCCGACCAGTCGGGACTATTTCAGTTTTGGATAGTTTTCGTTCAGAAACTAATTTTACTTTTTATGAATTTGTAAATTAATTATGTATAAATATCTTTTTGGTCCAGTACCGTCGCGGCGTTTAGGAATGTCTTTGGGAGTTGATCTTATTCCCCATAAAGTGTGTTCACTCAATTGCATCTATTGCGAATGCGGTCCTACTACGAAATTAACGGTTGAAAGAAAAGAGTATGTCCTTTATGATGATGTGATAGAGGAATTAAATCATTATTTCAGTAATAATCCTTCTCCGGATTATATTACTTTTTCCGGTTCAGGAGAACCTGCTCTTAACTCGCGTATTGGCGATGTTTTAAAATTTATCAAGCAAAAAAAGCCAGACATTCCTATTGCCGTTTTAACAAACGGAACCCTGTTTTATGAAAAACGGCTAAGAACAGAACTGCTTGACGCTGATCTTGTACTGCCCTCATTAGACGCGGCGTCCGACTTTACTTTTCGCAAAATAAACAGACCGTTCCCAAAACTCAATATTCAGGAATACATACAAGGGCTTAAGGATTTCAGAGATGAATACAAAGGTAAAATATGGCTCGAAGTTCTTATTATTCCCGGCTATAACGATAGCAATACAGATTTAAAACTACTTAAAGAGGCATTTGATAAAATTAGGCCTGATAAAATACAATTAAACACGCTTGACAGACCGGGAGCTGTATCTGATATTCGCGCAGCAGACAGAACAGAATTACAACAGATTGCGGATTACTGGAAACTTGATAATGTAGAAATCATTGCAGCGGCGCCCGAACGAAAAAACATTAATTCTTATCGAAAAGATAAAGAGACTGCAATTTTGGAGACAATATACAGAAGACCATGCACAGTCAATGACCTGGTAAAAATTCTAGGATCGCATATTAATGAAGTTAATAAATATCTTGATGTATTGGAAGCAGAGGATAAGATTGAATCTGTCCGCCAGGAGAGAGGTTTATTTTATCAAATTAAACATCACAGGGAAAAATCATAAAAAACACAGATGTAATTATCCCTACAACGTCACTTAGCGTAATTGATAGTTGACTACTTAAAAATAATTTGCTATATTCCTGGCAACAAAAAAGGAGGTGAGCTATGTTGCCAGAATGTAGAAACAATGA
>JAUXGF010000461.1 GCA_030622395.1 Calditrichaceae bacterium | reverse complement strand
TGTTCTTTGGGAAATTCTTCATTCTCAGGCAAACCAAGGATAATCAACCCGACCCGTCTTTTGGAAGATTTTAAAGGGAATTGATAATATATATTGGATTTTAATCCAACCATATCAAAAAGATTTAATGTATAATTATCTACAACTCTTTCAGACTCAATATTGGGATTTGTAAAAAAATACTGGCGCCAGATGGGAAGCTCAAAAATTGAATCATTTGCTTCAATCTTTTTAGAATCGGCTGACATAAAACCCTTAAAATCATATTCGTTTGTTTTGCTATTATGAACCAATGTTATTAAAGAATCGATATTATAATTATTAAAAATATAATCATCCACCAATTCACATAAACGATTTACATCCTGGATACGTATTAAATTATATTGCAGCTCAGAGATATCTTGTAAGCGCTGGA
The DNA here is from genome assembly GCA_030622395.1 of Calditrichaceae bacterium. GTDB lineage: Bacteria > Calditrichota > Calditrichia > Calditrichales > Calditrichaceae > JAUXGF01. The sequence continues at coordinate 2,352 of JAUXGF010000461.1, read as the reverse complement.
GTTTCTGGTCATATTGTTTTAAGCGGCGCGTATTAGCAAGATGAAAACGAATTTTCAGTTTAAGATCAGTATAATTAGGCGACATATCAATGATATCGCTAATGCCGTTTTTTTCTATTTCAATCCGGTCAAAAAGTTCAATATCTGGAATCATAGCAATAATTGGAGTCATCTTTCCATAACGGCTGGATTTAATCTTGCGCAGAATCTCTTTAGAATAAGCGGTTAGCGATTCGCCCCAAAGAATGATATCCGGCTTTAAGCTTTTTGCAAGACTATAGGTATTTTCAATATTATTTGCAGCAATGACAGAAAAATCATTTTCACGCAAATAGGTCGAAATTCGTTCTTGTAAAAGAGAATTGCGATGAATAATGAGTATTTTATCTTTATAAATCATAATGGAATAATCTGTAGTTTAATTTAATTTATTTTAATTTGATAATTTACTAATGACAAACATCTGTTATATTTTTATAATAAATCGACGCAATTCCCTCTAAACTTAAGTATAAATTAACGACATCGATGCAATTTGTTTTCTTTTCGATAATTTTAGCTAATCCGCCTGTAGCTATTACTTTAGCATTATTTCCCAATTCCCGTTTAATTTGCCGGACAATTCCTTCTACTGTATGCACTGCGCCATAGAGAATACCGCTTTGAATACTTTCATCAGTAGTCTTTCCGATAATACTATCCGGAAAATGAAGTTCAACCCGTGGAAGTTTGGCTGCGCGTTTATGTAATGTGACAATTGAAGTTTCGATTCCCGCAGAAATAGCGCCTCCTAAATATTCATTTTGGGCATTAATACAATCAAAGGTCGTCGCAGTGCCGAAATCTATAACAATCAAAGGAGCGCCGTATTTTTCAATTCCCGCTACGGCATTACACAGCCTGTCTGCCCCAACCGTTTCAGGATCACGATACTTTATGCTCAAGCCAAGCTTCAAAGAGGCGTCAATAATTAAGGGCTTGATTTTTAAATAACGAACGCTCATTAATGAATAAACCGGCGTAAGATCCGGAACAACCGACGAAATACAAACGCCCTTCAAAGCAGAAGATTTATACCCCTGACTTTCAAACAAATGAATTAAAATAGCTCCTATTTCGTCCTCTGTCCGCGCCAGACTCGAAGAAATCCTCCAGTGATAAAGAAGTTCTTTCTCTTTGATGACTCCGACTACAGTATGTGTATTTCCAATATCAATGGCTAATAACATATTATGCCTCTACAATTGTTCCGCTTATTAACTCTTTTAACTCCCCGTCAGTCCGGCGGTAAATAAGATGCCCTTCATCATTAATATCATAAAAACAAACTTCTTCATTTCCATTTGAGGTTTCTATGCTGATTGTCTTTCCAAACTGTTTACAATATTTTTTCCATAAAGGAACTACTTGAGAATAGTTAGTGCGTTCCAAAACAAAATAGCTTTGTTCAAAACAGTAAAGAAAGTGAGCTAAGAAATCTTCAATAATAACGGGCTCTTTAGTAAACTCAATTAAAGAAGTTGCTGTTTCCCTTAGTTCAAGCGGCATTTTGCTCTCTAATGTATTCAAATTGATTCCAAACCCGATTACTAACGCTTTTATATGTTTTTCACGTAAAATAGATTCAGTCAAAATTCCGGCGGTCTTTTTTCCGTTTATAAGCAAATCATTAGGCCACTTAACATTGATATCTACTTTATTATAATGATGTTTTTTTAAATAACTTTCTATAGATTCAATTAAAATATTAGCCGCCGCTAAGGTTATTTTTTGAACAAGTTCGATTTCTTGTTCAGGATAAATTAGTATACTTAGCAAAAGATTTTCACCCGGCGCTGAATACCATTTACGATCAAGCCGCCCTTTTCCTTTAGTTTGATAATCAGCGACTACAACCGTTCCTTCGGGCGCTCCTTCTTTGGCAAGCTTTAAGGCATAATTATTTGTTGAATCGATCTCATGCAGATAAAACAGATTTTTTCCAAAAATAGACGTCTGCAATTTTTTATTTATTCTATCAATATCCATTATAATGTTAATAATTCTACAATTAAACTTGCTATAACTAATTTAATATAACAAATAATAATTACAAGAGCTAAATTTTTAAAATGTATTACGTTAGATAATAAATATGTAACAGTTTATCCAATATTAAATACTATTTAAAAAAATGATTAAATTGCCGAATGGTTAAATGGTTATATTCCTAAGCCAGATAAACTGGAAAAAATAAATATCAAATAATAAATCCAATTCTTCAGCATTCGATTCTTCTCCGCTCCCCACTGGAGGCAGGGACAGACACCAATTCAAAGCTTCATATCGCCCCGATGGGGCTTCCCATTTTTT
>JAUXGF010000127.1 GCA_030622395.1 Calditrichaceae bacterium | reverse complement strand
CGTTTCCTTATCTATTGTAGGCGACGAGCTGGATAGATTAGTAAATATAATCATTCCTATCCCTGAATGGCTTTTAGAACAAATGAAACCCCTGCAAGTAGAAAGCGGACTGGATTGGATTTTAGTTATCACCGGCGCCGTTATAGTAGCCTCAATTGCAGAGGAGGGTTTATTCCGCGGTTTTTTCCAGGTAACACTGGAGAAAAAAGGAGATGCAACGCGCGCCGTGCTTCTTTCGGCAATCACATGGACTATCATCCACTTAAACCCCTACTGGGCGATACAGATTTTTATCACTGGAATTATTATTGGTTTTTTAGCCTGGCGCACCGATTCCATTATCCCGCCTATTATTGTACACGCCGTCAATAATTTATTAGCGCTTTTATTTATTAACCTTAATTTGGAACAAGAATTAAGCTGGTATTTGTGGGGAAATCATGTCGCGCCTTTTGTTCTGGTCATTGCCGCAGGCGGGTTAGTCTGGTCATTAAAGGAGATCAACGCTGTTTATATAAAAGTAGAATGCCACGAAGACACCCCCCGATAATCCGGGATGCAAGCAAAGGCACGAAGAAATAATTAATTTTTAAATACTTAGATCCTTTGCCTTTCACCCCTTCTCTTTGAAAAGAGAAGGGACCGGGGGATGAGTTGTCTTTTCCCGAATTACGAGACACATTCGTGCATCCTTCTCTTGTCCCCGATTTCATCGTGATGAATGTTTATCAGGGATAGAAAAGCTATTAGTTACATTCTGTTCACATAAAATATCATCCAATGCATTTTCAGCATTGATAACGTCTATGGCATTGGAATTGTGCAGGGAATCCCACACCGCCTGCGTTGAAACGCCCTCTTGATGCGCGACTTTTTCATAAGTGCCCATCTCTTTATATTTCCAATAGCGGTTAAAGTTTGTTTCGCTCCAGCGTCCCTTAATAGCATAGATAAGTTGATAAATAGCATTGACAGTTAAATCGAAACCGGGATTATCCGTATTTATATAAACCGCATATTTCTTTTTTTTAGCCTTATTAAGCGCTGCGTTTGCCCGGTGGAAAGCCTTTCCGTCCATTTCAATAGGAATCTTGCTGCCCATTTTCTGGATAACACCAAAGCCAACTCCATAGCGCAGGATAAGCGGAAAAATCAGACGCTCAAATTTTATCATAATACGGTGTACGTCCGAAAGGTTTTTTAAGACTCCCTGAAACTCATCCCCTTTGGTAATCATAAATTGAGCTTCAATAGCATCGGCGCAGTCTTCATTGATCTGTACGATAGCTGATTTTAAAAACAACTGCCACTCATAGCGCTCATAAGCGCGCATTTTTCTGGAACCTTTAATATCGGCAATGATTACGGTATATTGATCCATTAATTTTTCCAATTTATTTGATATTCCACAGATATATCATTACGGCGCTGGATTGTAGACTGTAAATTGTTTGCCCCGCAAAGACGGCAGCCTTCTTCTAAAAAGCCCAGCTCGCTTAAGCGCACCGACTCCAAATAAGCCTGTCCATAATTAATCCTTACCCAGTATGAATTTGTATCGATTTCACTGACATGCATTTCGCCCAATCCAATCAAAATATAACGCATACGTTGCATTTGCAGCAAAAAGGATTCAGGATTGCGTTCATCTAAGTATATCTGAAAATAACGCGGCATCAGACGGCGGGCATTCCAGCAGCCCAATTCTAAGAAAGCTGAATCTTTATTATTAAAAAATTTCTTCAGCATTAGTTCATCAATAGCTTTTAAAAAAAATTCAGGGTAATCCTTTGAAATAACAATGGGTTGGATTAATGATTCTTTGCCTTGTACATCAATCATATCCAAAAAGTCCTTTAATTTTTCACGCCCATAAGTTATTTCTATATAATTAAAACGAGTTAAAATAACAATACCTTTAATTCCGCTCATTTTGTTGTCCTTTATGATTCAAAACATAGAATAGCAAATCTTAAATATCTCTAATTAGTGTCTGAACGAAAAAGCGCTTTTTTGTCATTTCGACCGAAGGGATAAATCTGTAACTTCAATATTTATAACGTTAATAGATTTCTCGCTCCGCTCGCGCCGTAAGGCGTCCCTGTGGGAAAATGACAGTTTGGGCTAGTTTTCGTTCAGGCGCTAATTAATTTTCATTTCCCCGAAATTCTAATAAAGCTTCCCTTAATGCGCTTTCATCCGGCTTTTCTATTATTCCCTGAACAAACCCCGCCGGACCGCCTCCCTTTAAACCAAGAGCTGCCCGGTAATTATTTAGAAAATGGCTTGTGTTAAAATTACTATCCGCCGGCGCAGTTAGGAAAAAACGGTTTTCATAATAAATAAAAGTGATTTGATTATAATTATCAGCTAAATTTCGGGCAAGCTCTTGCGCATTTTCTAATTTCCCTTCTTGTAGATGGTAAACGATAATATCGTCTTTTAAATTATTTGCGTCAAAAATTTGTTTGCTTTTACTTTGAATATAATTCCTGATATAAAAGTCAGTTTCTTTTTTTTGTTTTTTGATTTCATTTTTCAAAGACCTGATACGTTCTGCAAAATTTTCCGTCTCTGTTTGCAAAAGTTCTTTAAGTTCAATATGCACCCTGTGTAATTGCTCAAAATATTGATCAGCTCTTTTGCCTATTACCGCTTTAATACGGGCATGCCCTCTAATCTTTTCTAATCCGATTATTTTGATGCAGCCGATTTCCGATGTGCTTTTTACATGAGTTCCGCCGCAGGCTGAAAAATCAAGCGCGTCAATCTCAACAACTCTTAAGCGCCGCCAATCTCCTGCCGGCCTTCTTAACGGGAAGCGGTCTATTTCATCCTTTGTTACCCAGCAGGTCTTTATCATCAATGCTTTACGGATAAGCTCACTGCAAAGTTCTTCAAGCCTGCCGAGTAGATTATGATCAGGAAAATTACCTTCTACTTCAATTAATGTATATGATTCGCCTAAATGTACAGACACCGTTTTCATCCCTGATTCATGCAATACATGCGAAAGCAAATGCTGACCGCTGTGTTGCTGCATATTATAATAACGCCGTTCCCAGTCGATAGCCGCTTTAACTTCCACATTATCGGCAGGGACGGGAACGCCGGAAACTAAATGCCAGATCTGATCATTATCTTCTTTTACATCCTTAACGGTTAAATTATTAATTTGTCCCTGATCGGGTAACTGACCGCCTCCTCCGGGATAAAATAATGTTTGATCTAATAAAAGCCAAACGCCTTTTTCATCTTGCTTTTGAGCAAGCAACCGCGCTGTAAAGGATTTTTTATAACTATCTTTATAATATAGTTTTTCTGTAATCATTATATGCCCTTCGGGGCGGCTAATCAATATCCCCGCCGCCCGGAGATACAAGTTGTAAAACGTTAAATGTGAAAAGCGGTTTGTAAATAATATTTTGGAAAAGCTCTCAGCTATCATGTTCTGTCGAATGCAATAAACAATGAAAATAGCCACAAAGGCTCTAAGGCTCTAAATATTTAAAAATTAATTGATTCTTTGTGTCTTAGCGTCTTAGTGGCATTCTACTTTTATATAAAACTTTTTTACAACCGGAAGTATTCATCAAAATGCAATTCAAAATTCTGCGGTTTATATTCCCCGGTTGTTTTATCTATATCATATTTTCCAATCGTTTCTTTACGGGCAATTTTTTCAAGGGCTTCGATAAAAGCGTCTATTTCGGATTCTTCATTATACATTCCAAAACTCATCCGCACTGCGCCTGGCATATTGCTTCGATCGTGATGTAAAATATTGTTTTCAAGTTGAGCGCTTTGATCCGCAGTAGTTTGTAACAAACACCTTATATAAGGCTGTGCGCAAAAACAGCCGTTACGCACGCCGATAGCGCTTTCATAATTTAACATTGAAGCCACTAAAGCATGCGGCATATCCTGTAAATTAAACGGGATAACGCCTAATCGGTTTTCAGCTTCTTTTTCATCGGTTGAGCCGTATATGACTATGCCGGGGATTTTTTTCAATTTCTTTAAAGCATATTCAGTTAAGCTCGCCTCATGCATGGCGATTTTATCCATACCAATTTCAGTGACAACCTGAATCGCTTTTGCCAGCGCAACAGCGCCCACTACATTCGGCGTACCGGCTTCTTCTTTTTCAGGCACATCCGTCCATAAAACATTATCAGTAGAAACAAGGTCGACTGTTCCTCCTCCCACATAATCAGGGTCTCCATCTTCAAAGGTTTTGCGGTTGGCGATCAGTACGCCCAATCCAAAAGGGGCATATATTTTGTGCGCCGAAAACGCCAGGTAATCAATATGCGAAGGATCGTCCTGATCGCCCATATCGATTTTACGGTGCGGCGCCAGTTGAGAGGCGTCAACCATTAACTCTGCCTTATGAGCGTGTACAATTTCCGCTATTTCGCTTATGGGATTAATGTATCCCGTTACATTGGAAGCTCCCGTTATAGCGACTAACTGAACGCGTCCCCGGTGGGTTTTTAGCTTATAATGCAAATCATTAATATCTATCCGTCCTTTTTCATCCAGCCCAATATAAACAACAGGCGCACGCATACGCCAGGGCAGGTCATTTGAATGATGTTCCATCCTGGATGTGAAAATGATGCTGTTTCCTTTTAAAGGAATACGGTGAGCTAATTTATTAATAGCTTCCGTGGCATTTTTACCAAAAATTATCGTATGATCGTCATTCCTAACATTGCAAAACCTGCGGACAATTTCCCTGCTTTGCTCATAGAAATGAGTGCTAAGCTGCGATTTAAATCCTGTGCCGCGATGAATGCTGGAGTACCAACCCATAAATTCATTGATTGTATTTAAAACAGGGGTCAAGGTCGGCGTACTGGCGGAATTATCTAAATTAATATAACGCTTAAGTTCCCCCTTAATAGTGGGAACGACTTTATCATAACCAACCACATAGTTTTTTATATTTTTAATTGTAAACGGTTCATTAGACACAGTCTGCATACCTGCCTCCCAAAATATCAATTTTATATAATTAGTATCCGTATTTAACTTTACCTCTAAAAAAGAGTTGCTTATGAATAAATTAAGTAATGGATTAATGGCTGTAAATATTTTAAGCGCTCTATTATTCTGCTGTCCTGAACAGTCGTATAGGCATTAACTTAACAAATATGGCTATGTTAATAAATTCGTCCCGTAGGGACATTCGATAATAGCCCAGAGATTTATCTCTGGGAATGATATAAATTTTCAATATGAGTCCCGTAGGGACGATTGATAAACAGATGATCAGTTTTGTGGGTTTCAACCGTCCCTACGGGACTAATTGAGCTATTATATATTTCTTCCCCACCAATAAATTGGTGGGCTATTCTCAATCGTCCCTAGCGGGACTATATTCCAGCTAAATTCTTAAATAACTTATATACTATACAATTTATACATCCCTGTTTGCTCTTTAAGTTGATGCCTATACGAACAGTCGGATAACCATTTCGTTTTTACAATCCCGTATTCGGGGGACTTTCAGTTATAACGATACCGAAGCCAAGTGTGTTTGTTGCATAGTAGCCCTTTGGGACGGCGCGGAGCGCGGCGTGGGATAAACCACTTTTGTTTCGCGCTATTTCCTTTTTATACTAATCTGAAAAAGAGTAGTGATGTTTTGCCGGGGTAATGACTTTATCAACAATCCAACACTCCATTACTTCTTTCTTTCTGTTTCAAATAAAATAACAGCGCAGCGAAAAAATCACAATAAATGAAAGCATGGCTAAAAATGTACTGCGCTCTGAACGAACAGCTTTTTTCAAAGCAGGAATTATATCCGACCGCTTATCATAAGCCTTAAAAGAAGGAATAAAGCGGGGAACTTTTTGGGCATATTCAGTATAGACTGCGCCAAACAGTTCTGTAAGTTTCGCTTCTTCCAGTTTAACAATAAAATGGTATTGAATTGAAAAAAAGATTAAAACCAGAACGGGTAAATAAGGAAACCAGGCTGCTGAAAGAACAGCGGCGCCTGCATACATAAGTATATTCCCAAGATACAGGGGATTCTTTAAATAAGCAAAAGGACCGTTAGTTACTAATTTTGAAGCGCCTACATTTCGTGTGCGCGTGGCGCCCCCGGCATAACTAACTCCCCGGACACGCATCAATTCACCGCATACAATAAATAAAACGCCGGTAACGATTAACAAGGTTTGAGGCTCAGCCCAAATAATACACGCTAAAAGCCACGGAGCCGGCATATAACCCCTTGTCTTAAAAAAGAATTGCCCTATACTCACTATTTAGCCCTTTCTTCAACAAGTGTGCGATGATCATCAATTTTCTTTAAAATTTGATTTGCCAGCCGCAGAGCCGCCAAACCTTCTTCCGCCGAGACGGCAGGTGAAATATTACTGCGGATAGAATCAATAAAACTGGTCAACTCATTTTTTAAAGGATTAATATTACTTCTTTCCAGACGGTTATATTTTATTTCGCGCTTATTTTCGCCCTCATCAATCTGCCCTAAGGAAAAAGCCAACGTGCCGTCATGAAACGGCAATTGATTTTCATCGGGGATAAAAAATATTTCCGAAAAACCATCGGCAAAATCCATAGAAATATAGGCGTTTTTTTGAAACAATCTCATTTTGCGCATTTTTTTTGCGGAGATACGGCTGGCTGTAATATTTGCCACACAGCCATTTTCAAACTCGATGCGGGCATTGGCAATATCTACAGTGTTGGAAATGACACCCAGTCCGCTGGCGGCGATTTGAACCGGTTTGCTTTTAACCATGTGAAGGATAAGATCGAGGTCATGTATCATTAAATCCAAAATAACCGCCACATCTGTGCCTCGCGGGTTAAATGAAGCCAAACGGTGAGCCTCAATAAAAAGAGGATCCAATTTCACATCTTCAAGAGCAAGCACAGCAGCGTTAAAGCGTTCAATATGTCCAACCTGAATTTTTAAGTTTTTTTCTCCGGCAAAATCAATTAACTTTTGAGCTTCTTCTTCAGTGTGTGTAATAGGTTTTTCGATAAAAACGTGTTTATTGTTTTCCAGGGCTTTTAAAGCAACTTCATAATGAGTTGTAGTAGGCGTAACAATATTTACAGCCTCTACATTTTCCAAAAGACCTTCTATGCTGTCAAAAGCCTGTATACTTAATTCTTCGGCAATATCATTTGCTTTTTTTTGATCGGGGTCGTATATACCCACTAATTGAGCGTCCACGACCTTCTCGTAAAGAGAAGCGTGCAATTTCCCAAGATGTCCGACGCCAATAACGCCTACTTTTGTTTTATCCATATATTTAATCCTTTTCTTTATCTTTTAATAATACAAATTCACCATTTTTATCTTTATCAACAAAAATGAAGTTTAAATCTTCGTCATCGTAAAACCAGGCTATATGAGGAAGGGTAATTGTAGAATATCTTCTATTTTCAACACGCTGGGGTTTTCCGTATAAAAGATATATTTGACCGCGGTCAGTTTCCCATCCTTCCTTATAATCCACATAAAATTTTCGGTTAGTTTCATCAACCCGCCAATAGTATTCATATAGTAATTCGTTATAATCGGTCCCCTCCGTGGGATCTTTCTTCTTCCAGAAAGCATT
>JAUXGF010000013.1 GCA_030622395.1 Calditrichaceae bacterium | reverse complement strand
TACGCCCGCCTGGCAGGAAGTACCCACGTAAGACAAAAGTTGGCAAATATAGAAAATATAAATAAATATAACCTTATGTTAGTGCCATTACTCCCAAGAGGGGCATTGTCTTATTCCCCTCTTGGGAGGGGTTAGGGGTGGGTTTGTTTTATTCCAAATATACACCCAAATAAATTCCCCATCCCGTTTAATCACCGGATTTTTTGCAAGAGATTTGTTCATCTGCATGATATGAGCTTCGCACTAACGGCCCCGATTCAACATGTGTAAAACCTAATTTTAGGGCGATCGTCTTTAATTCTTTAAATTCATCAGGATGATAAAAACGGTGCAAAGGGTAATGCATTTTAGTTGGAGGCAGGTATTGCCCGATTGTAAGAATATCGCAGTTTATTGTTCTTAAATCGCGGAAGGTCTGAATAATTTCTTTTTTATCTTCTCCCACGCCGACCATGATTCCGGATTTTATAATGAAGCCGCGTTCTTTGGCATGCTGTAAAACTGACAGCGATCTTTTATAAGTTGCCTGAACACGCAGCGGTTTTTGCAGGCGCTCCACTGTTTCTAAATTGTGATTTAAAATATTAGGGTTGGCGTCGAGTACAATATCGAGGTTTTGCAAATCGCCCTTAAAATCAGGAATGAGAACTTCGACAGTGCATTCCTTTTGTTCTATGTTTATTTGTCGAATGGTTTGTGCAAACATAGATGCGCCGCCGTCGCTTAAATCATCACGCGCCACGGAGGTAATCACGGCATGACGCAGATTTAGCCTCTTAACAGCTTTAGCGACACGGGATGGTTCTTCCTCGTCATATTCTGTGGGCTTATTAACTTCAATATTGCAAAATGTACAGCTACGGGTACAAATGCTGCCTAAAATCATAAAGGTCGCTGTCCGCCTGTTCCAGCATTCGCTGATATTTGGGCAGCGCGCGCTTTCACAAACAGTATGTAATTTTAGATCGGAAATTAGATTTCGTATATCAGAAAAATTCTTCCCTGAACCCAGGCGGATTTTAAGCCATTCGGGTCTTCGAAGCGATGTGTTTTGAGCTATATTTAGCGGGCTTGTTTTTTGAGACAATTTTACTTGCTTTCTTTTTGCTAAATTTAATTTTAAGTGTAATAGTCCGATCTATATTAAATAATATTCTTAAGGAAATGAATTGTTGAATTGATGAATTAATGGATTAATGGATTATTGGATTGATGGTTGAATTGTTAGGTTAAATCGCTAACGCAGGCATTCCATTATTCCAATTATTCACCAATTCATTACTCCATTAATTCAATAATTCAATTCTTCATAACTCCATTCTTCCCATTACTCCATCACTTCACCATTCCATTGCTCCAATTCTTTTATACGCATTACCAGCGCACTAAACTTGCCGCCCAGGTAAATCCACTGCCGAAAGCAGCCAGGCATACGAGAGAGCCTTCTTTGATCAAGCCTTCTTCCAGAGCTTCGCTAAGGGCTATTGGAATAGAAGCGGCTGTTGTATTTCCATATTTATGAATATTACGATAAACCTTTTCGCGGGGTAGTTCTAAACGTATTTGCACTGCTTCGGTAATTCGTTCATTAGCCTGATGCGGTATTACGAGGTCTACGTCTTTTGTAGTATAACCGGTAGATTCTAATGCTTCTCTTATTACCGCAGGAAAGCGGGTGATCGCATGTTTAAATACAGATTTGCCATTCATGTGGGGGTAAATGCTGCCTTCCTCGATCATTTCATGGGATACAAACGGCCTGGAAGAGCTGCCGGGATTTTTACCCCAAAGTTCTTTATGATGTTTTCCATCAGCATGTAAAATTGACGTTAGGATGCCTTTGTTATTATCATTTGCCGCGCTTACCACTACCGCGCCTGCGCCGTCGCCGAATATTACTGCAACATCGCGTCCTTGTGTGGATAAATTCAATCCATTGCTTTGAACTTCTGAGCCGACAACCAAAATGTTTTTGTACATACCGGTTTTAATAAATTGGTCGGCAACCGCCAGTCCATAAACAAAACCGGTGCACTGATTCCGAACATCTAAAGCGCCGATACCGGGGATACCAAGGTGATCTTGCATTAAACAGCCGGAACCTGGGAAAAAATAGTCAGGACTTAAAGTGGCGAGGATAATAAAATCAATATCTTCCGCTTTCATGCCGGCCATATTTAAAGCTTTTTTGGAAGCCTCCGCTCCCATATATGAAGTAGTTTCTTCCCCTTCGGCAAATCTTCTCTCAACAATGCCTGTACGTTCACGAATCCAGGCGTCTGAAGTATCCATCATTTTTTCCAAATCAAAATTAGTTACTACTCGTTTTGGTAAATAGCGTCCAACTCCAACAATAACTGATCTTTTCATACGAATTTATCCTTTTAAAAGACTTAATATTAAAGCTAAAATATACGGCATTTTTGTAAAAGAATCAAAAAGGGGGATTTGCAACAATCCCTACAAGACGAGACAATCCATTACTCCATTACTCTGTTACTCCAATTTTTCTTTGGTAGAACCTTCTTTCGGGATTGGCGGTGGCTGATTTTTATCAGAGAAATAAGTAGATAAGAAACGGTCAATTTCAACGGCTAATTGTGTTTCTTCAAGCAGGGATGAATGCGAATGATTTTTCATTATTAATTGGTGGACATTTTCACGAGTCGCTGATTTTACAATTCGATTCATATTTTCAAAATCAACTGTTTCATCTTTCGTTCCATGTATAATAAGCGCAGGGCTTTTGAATTTGTTTATTGTAAAAAGCGGCGATAAGCGCTTAAGGTTTTCTCCTATCCGAAACTCAATATATGTAAGCATGCTTGTGATAAAAGCACGGGGCATCCTCCCTTTAAAAAAACCTGTTCGCATCATTTCTTCCATATCGGCAAATGAACTAATTGAAACGACGCCTTTAATCCTGGCGTCTTTCGCCGCTGTATATAATACAGCCGCTCCTCCTAATGAATGCCCTAACAAGATAATATCAATCGGCGAACCTGTTTTTTGGATTACATAGTCTATTGTTTTAATCAAATCATCTTTGTATGTAATAATGGTTGTATAACTGTCGTCATCACTGCCGCCATGATTACGTGTGTTTAATAAAAATACGCGCCATTTCCGAACAAGATATTTGGCGGCAGGCAGCAATTTATCTGAAGTATTTGCCCAACCGTGAACGCCGATTATTACAGGAGCTTTTTTTTGTGGATTTAAATCCCATATTTGAATTTTTTTATCATGTACCGTAGGTATCAAAATATCTTCATATTTTAATTCAAAATCTTTTGGGGTTTTTGTGTTGGGGACATGCGGCAGATGAAATATTCTTTGCAAAATATGATTTAAAAAAATAAAAAGCGCTGCAATTCCGGTGATACTCAGAAAAATAATAGATATAATTATTTTCAATCCGCCTCTCCTTTCAAGGATAAATTTATAAGATTCTGTTTTCATTTGCAATTCAAATTTATAAATAAAATGTTGAAAAATTGGAGTAATGAAGTATATGGAGTGATGGAGTAATGTAAAATTGAAGTTTTGTAGGGGCAAAGTATTTTCAGTATTTGCATATTATATTGCGTTGCTGTAAATTTCGTCCCTAATTAAAAGTTAAAGAAAAGAAGTGGGAATTACCTTGCCTGAAAAACTGCTTGTTACCAGCGCTCTGCCTTATGCCAATGGGCCTATACATCTCGGGCATTTAGCTGGCGCATATCTACCCGCTGATATTTTTGTAAGATACCACCGCTTAAAAGGATCCGACGTCGTTTATATTTGCGGGTCGGATGAACACGGCGTTCCAATCATGCTGCGCGCCCGCAAGGAAGGCGTTTCTCCACAGAAAATAGTTGACCGATACCACGAAATGAATAAAAAAAGTTTTGCCGATTTTGGGATAAGCTTTGACTATTACGGGCGGACGTCCGCTCCGATTCATCACCAGACCAGTCAGGATTTTTTCCGTAAACTTGCTAAAAAAAATGAATTTATTTTAAAAAAAGAAAAACAGCTTTACGACCCTGAAGCAAAAATGTTTCTGGCGGATCGATTCATACGCGGCGTTTGTCCCTCTTGCGGCTATGAAGAGGCTTATGGAGATCAGTGTGAAAGCTGCGGCAGTTCATTAAGTCCAAAAGATCTTAAAAATCCGCGCAGCGCCATAACAGACGCTAAACCGGTATTAAAGGAAACAACACACTGGTATTTGCCCCTTGCTGACTATCAAAAACGACTCGAGAAGTGGATTGCCGGACACCGGGAATGGAAGCAGAATGCCCTTGGTCAAATACAAAGCTGGTTCAACGACGGTCTTAAAGACCGGGCTGTTACCAGAGATTTACCATGGGGTGTTGCAGTTCCCGAAGACGCGGCGCGGCAATATGGCGTCGATGTTCAGGGAAAAGTATTGTATGTCTGGTTTGATGCGCCAATAGGTTATATCTCCGCCACAAAAGAGTGGGCACTCGAAAAAGGCAAGGAAGATCTCTGGAAAAAATATTGGCAGGAAAAAGACACTCGCCTGATTCATTTTATCGGCAAAGATAACATTGTTTTTCACTGTATTATTTTCCCGGCGATGCTCATGGCTCACGGCGATTTTGTTCTCCCCGATAATGTCCCGGCAAATGAATTTTTGAATCTGGAAGGCAGCAAACTTTCAACCAGCCGCAATTATGCGGTTTGGCTTAATGATTATTTAGAAAAATTTGAACCGGATTCGCTGCGCTATGTACTTGCCGGCAATTTACCGGAATCACGCGATACCGACTTTTCGTGGAAAGATTTTCAGGCGCGGCATAATAATGAATTAGCCGATATCCTCGGTAATTTTATCAATCGCACGACAACTTTTATCCATAAATATTTTGACGGGAAAACCCCGCCCTTGGCTAAATTAGATAAGATGGACAAAGAACTTATCAAGCGATTGGAAAAAGCGCCTGAACGTTTAGGCAGCCTGATTAACAAATATAAGTTTAAAGCTTATGTTCGGGAATTGATGGATTTAGCCCGCTTTGCCAATAAATATTTTAATGATAAAGAACCCTGGAAAACCCGAAAATCTGATGCGGATAGCTGCGCTTCTACAATTAACTTGTGTTTGCAAACCGTATGCAGCTTTTCTGTTTTAGCCGACCCCTTGCTGCCCTTTACTTCCCGTAAAATCCGCGAAATGCTGAATATTGAAAACCGGTATGACTGGCATGATGCGTCTTCTCTATCAATCAAAAAAGACCATCCTATAAATAAGCCTGAAATACTATTTGCTAAAATTGAAGATTCGGCTGTCGAAATTGAAATCGAACGTCTGAAAAGCGTTTTGCAGTCTTCGGAAAATAAAAACGATAAGCCTGAACAAAAACAATCTGATTTAATTAATATTGATACTTTTAAGAAAATTGATTTACGGATCGGTGAAATTATCGAAGCTGAAAAAGTGGAAAAATCCGACCGCCTGTTGAAATTGCAGATTAAATTAGACGGCGAGCAGCGCCAGATTGTGGCGGGTATTTCACAACGCTATCAACCACGGGAGTTAATCGGGAAAAAAGTAGTAGTTGTCGTCAATTTAGAACCGGTTACCATGCGCGGCGTCAAATCCGAAGGGATGCTGCTTGCCGCAATTAACAAAGAAAACTTGACTTTGCTATCTGTTTTAGACGATATTCCTTCCGGTAGTAAAATTAGTTAAGTAGTGCCTGAACGAAAACACTTTTTCTTGTCATTTTGATCCCGATAAATCGGGAAGAAATCTTAAAACGCCCCATTTTTCAAGGCAAAAGATTTCTCGCTCCGCTCGCGCCGCAAGGCGTCCCCGTGGGAAAATGACGGTTTTTGTGTTTTTTCATTCAGGCATTAAGTAGTAATTCCACTGTATGGCAGAGCCGTAAAAAAGATTAAAGGTTCCCTATAGGGGTCACTTCGTGAAAAGATTAAAAAAGTAATAATTTGGCGGTTTTAAATAAATAATTATTTGACGAGAAAGATATGTTTATAGACACCCATACACATTTAGATTTTGATTCTTATGATGAAGACCGCGAAATCGTTATTCAACGGGCTATCGAAAATAAGGTGTCGGGTATTATTACAATCGGGACGGATTTAAAATCATCGGAGCAAGCGGTGAAAATCGCAGAAAAATACGCGTCTGTCTTTGCGGCTGTAGGCATACATCCTTCAGACTGCGCTTCTGCCCATTATAATGATTTTGAAAAAATCAAAGAATTAACGCAGCATGAAAAAGTGGTGGCAATCGGCGAAATCGGTTTGGATTATTATCACATGCACGCCGATAAAGAGACACAAAAAAATATCTTTAAAAAACAAATAAAATTAGCCACAGAATTGAATCTGCCTTTAATCATCCATAACCGTGATTCTCACGATGATATGTATGAGATAATTTCCAACGAAGGCGTTGCGGAAACAGGAGGGGTTTTACATTCCTTTTCAGGGGACGAGTCTTTTTTAGAAAAAATATTACTAACAAATTTATATATATCATTTACAGGTAATATCACCTTTAAAAAAAGTACGACTGATCCTCTTGTCATTCAAACGCCTTTGGAAAATTTACTTTTAGAAACAGACAGTCCTTTTTTAACGCCTGCGCCTTTACGCGGTAAGCGTAACGAACCGGCTTTTTTAGTACACACTGCAAAAAAAATAGCCGATTTAAAAGGCATTTCTATTGAGGAACTTGGCAGCATAACATCAGATAACGCAAAAACGCTTTTTAAATTAAATCTTTAATAATCCTGAAATAGATGCTGGTTGGAGCGGAGCGGAAATCCCCGCCTGCGGCAGGCAGGCTGCTATTGCGGGGATACTGGATGCTGGATGTAAGATACAAGATAAAAGACACTGGTTACTGATTACTGATCACCGATTACCGAATGCTGACTGAAACGAAGCTTCTTTTTCTGTGTAAACTTTCCCATTCGGGACTATACAATTATATAGTGTCTGAACGAAAAGTCCCTTTTTGTCAGTTCGATCCCGATTAATCGGGAAGAAATCTTTAAACGCCCCATTTTTCAAGGAAAATTCCGATTCTCGGGACGCTCCGCTTCGAAATGACAGTTTTGGTTAGTTTTCGTTCAGACACTATATATTATCATTTTCTAAGTTATGTATCCGTTAAAAAGATTTAGTCAAAACTTTTTAAATAATCCTTATTATTGTAAAAAAATCGTCGAGGCGCTAGAAATCGACAGTGATGATTATGTACTAGAGATCGGTCCCGGTAAAGGGTCATTAACAAAACATATTATCGAAGCGGCGCCAAAAAGATACATTGCAGTTGAAATCGACCGCCGCTGGAGTGATTATTTAAAGGATCAATTTAAAGGACGGGCTGATATAATCAATCAGGATTTTATGAAAATTGATCTCAATAAGCTTTTTAGTCCCATTAAACAATCAATAAAAATTATCGGAAATCTTCCGTACAATATTACAAGTCCTATTATTTTTAAATTAATAGATAATTACAGGGAAATTGACGCGGCTGTATTGATGACTCAAAATGAAGTTGCCCGCAGGATTTCATCCGGATGCGGCGGCAAAGAGTACGGTATATTATCTGTAATCTGCCAAACATATAGTAAGGTTGAATATTTGTTTAAGGTTAACCGCGGTAATTTTTTCCCTGCGCCAAAAGTCGACTCCGCCGTAATTAAGCTTTCATTTTTAAATGAAATTAATGAGATTGAAAATGAACCGCTTTACCGGCAATTAGTCCGCCAAACTTTTAACTACCGCCGCAAAATGCTGCGAAATAGTCTTGGTAGAATTTTTGATAAAAGTATTGTATATTCGTTAGAAGCAATTGATTTGAACAAACGTCCTGAAGATTTAACTATTCAGGAATTTAAAAATCTGGCAAACGAACTTAATTGCAAGTTAAGGCAGACTTATGATTAATATTGATTATGAAAGCATACTACCCGATATCGTAGGATTGATTGAAAGTAATAACAGCGGCGCTCTGCTGAATATTCTTATCGACTTACATCCGGCTGACGTCGAAGAGATATTAAACCGCCTTAAGAAAGACAATCGTAAATATGTCTTTAACTTACTTCCCACAGAATTAGCCAGCGAGGTTCTTTCAGAATTAGATACGCCTGTAATTGATCATGTTCTCGAAGACGCCAGCGAGAAAAGAATTTCTGCTCTGGTTGATCAGATGGAATCGGATGATGCGGCGGACCTTCTGGCTGATCTTCCTGATGATGTGGCGGAAAAAGTTCTTGATGAGATGCCGGAAGAAGTTTCGCAAGACGTTAAGGAACTGCTGCATCATAAGGAGGATACAGCAGGCGGCATTATGGCGTTGGAATTCCTGTCCATGCCTGCAGATGCCACAGTAAATAAAACCATTGAAAAAATCCGTGAAGTACGTGAAGAATTTGACAATCTTTACAATATCTGGGTCGTTGATGAAAACGAATGTCTTCTCGGCAGCGTAACATTAACCGATCTTGTGCTGGCGGCGGGCAGCGCCAGGCTGGGTGATATTATGGAAGAGGATGTTCTGCATGTTCGGGCTGATATGGACCAGGAAGATGTGGCTAATTTTTTCAGCAAATACGATTTAATCAGCGCGCCTGTTGTTGATGAATCTATGAAATTGGTCGGTAGAATTACAGTTGACGATATTGTTGATGTTTTAGAAGAAGAAGGCTCGGAAGATTTAGCTTATATGGCTGGAGCGCCTGATGAAGAAGTTTTAGAAGAATCGACTTTTGTACTCTCACGAGCGCGTCTGCCATGGCTTCTGGTTGCTTTTGTGGGCGAAATCATCGCCGCCTTTATTTTAGATTCTTTTCAAGCCACTATTACTCAAAAACTAATGACCGCTTTTTTCATTCCCATTGTAATGGCTATGGGCGGCTCGACCGGGCAGCAAGCCAGCGTTATTGTGGTGCGCGGTCTCGCCACCGGCGATATAAATTTGAGCGATACGCGCAGCCGTTTGTTTAAAGAATTTCGTATCTCACTGGTTAATAGTTCGGTTTTTTCCATGTTATTATTTGTAATTGTTTATTTATGGGATGGATTATTATTTGCGGGAATTTTATCAATTTCTTTGTTTATTGTAATCAATAATGCTGCTTTTATCGGCGCTCTTGTCCCGCTGACATTTAAACGTTTTAAGATCGATCCGGCTTTAGCGGCTGCGCCTTTTGTTTCAACATCCAACGATATTCTCGGACTTTTGATTTATCTTACCATAACAATGCTGTCCTTGAAATTTTTAATATAAACAAATTCTAACCAAAAACATTTAGCCCGATTGGGGCTGCCACTAAGACACTAAGCCACAAAGGTAAAATAATTACTGTATGAATGAAAACACCATTCAGGCGCTAATTAAAGCTTTTAAGATTTTACACAAAATTATAAATTTCATTTGAAAAAAAGTTTTTCTGTATCTAAATTAAATACAATCGTATTCAATATTAATACAATAAATTAAAAAAGACGAAAGTTCGCGCCTATTAACGCCCCGGAATTTTTTTCCTGCAAGAAACCCCAAACATGAATTTGGCGTATTTGAATGCCTGCTAAAATAGCCGGTTTTGTATCGCCCGTTGCGCCTATTCCGCCTTCAAGGGAAACCCAGGGTTCTTTTAGTTTTTTATAATCCCGGTATAAATTTTTATAACCTTTATATGTATCTTCCAATTCTAAAATATATTTTTTCATGTGATTATTCGTTGCTTCGTACCAGGCTAAATTCTGTTCATATTTAGCGAGTAATGAATCCTTTAAAATAATTTCTTTTTGGGCGTCTAATAGATCGCGTTTTTTCTTAAGCGCATTTTTTTGTATTTCTTCGGTAATGGCAAGGAAAGTTATATCGCCTATTTGCACAAGATAGCTGCCATCACTATATTTTTTTACGACCTTGCAGGAAATGGAATCCTGCGCTAAGGCGGTTACGCTTGCATAAAACAAACATAAAATAATTATTGCGGGTAAGTATAAATTTATACGAATTCGCATAGCGTTCTCCTTAATTTATTGTATAGTCACGATCGCGATTAGTCGGGATGGAAATGTTTAATATTCATAAATCATTTGCTGCGCTGTTTACGAAGTTCAAGGTGTTGCAGTATTTAATCGGCGTTAATCAGCGGCTAAGCGAACCCTGACTTAGAAATAGTATATAAGACTATCTAATCCCCAAAGGCTTCCAGAAATTCATTATGTAAATCTTCACCGGAAAGGCGGTCGATTCGTTCTTTTTCTTCTTCATTTTCCGCTTTGATTTGCAGTATTGTTTTTTGGTAAGCGGCTCTTTGTTTTTCCAACTCTGCATTTGCTTGCTGTAAATGTTTTTCGGATGCGCTGTAATTATCTTTTAATTTTTTAAGTTTTTCTTCTTTTTCTAGCAGTTTTTTTTCGCGTTCCTCTAATTCTTTTCTAAGCCCTTTCATACGGCTTTTCCTGAACAGCATAATACCAAATGCACCGGCGAGACCGGCTATAATAAACGGCAGACTCTTTTTAGGTAATAAATTTATTTTAGATAATAAAAATACCGCAAGCACAATACCGATAATTACAAACGCAATAATGAGATCAATATCAATCATGGCTGCATTCCTTTCTCTAATTTTTGCTGTCTCTTCTTTTCGATTGTTGTTATAATTTTGTGCACCGGAGCCGAGCCCAATCCCAAAATCACACCGGAAAGAACAAAGCGTACGCTTTCTGAGTCAATATTGATTTTCCACCATAAAGTTCCGCCTGACGCTTTCTGCCAGATAGATATTAAATCTATATTCATCCAAAACGCAAATCCTATTCCAAGCAAGACGCCGATAATTTTTGCATATACTTTTATTGAAAACGCCCGCACTAAATCACCGGAAAGAAGCGGAACTGTTCCGGAATATCCTCCCTGCCCGTTTAAAAACATTTTTTTAAACCTATCCAACAAAGAAGCAATTTTTTTGGGATTTACATATTCAAATACTTCCAGCCTTTTTTCCAAACGATCTCTCATTTTTACAGTCCGGCGCGTCCAGTAAGTATGCCAGCTAAGGCGGCTGTCTAATAAATCATAAACGGCTTTTAATATTTCCAAAAACCTTTCGATCAAAAAGGAAACGGCAAGCGCTAAAGCGAACATAACTGATACTTTTAAAATAGCTTCCATTATTATGCCTCCTTATCGACGTATAAATAGGGTTTTAATTTAAATTCCTCGATGCGTTCTTTAACGGCTGCCGATTTATCCCAACGCGTTCGATAAAATTCCACCCATTTCTTAAACTCATCATAAGGAAATTCCGAACCCGGGCATGTTTTACTTGATATTTTGTTATGCGGAATAATCGACTTTTCAAAATCTACTTCGATGGGATAGAGGAAAGTCCAAAGCGTTACTACGCGCGCTGCAGCTTTAAGCTGAACTTCCGAAGGACGCGCATCTCCGTATCTGCCATCCGGGTTAGAATACGGAACTTTGGAGTCTGTTTCAAAATTGCCGTTAAAAGCAATCCCTAAAGAATTTCTATTATAACCTGCGGCATGATTACCGTAACGGTCCCAGCGGCAAAAGGGATGGATTGAACCGTCAAACGGCACAACGCAATTGTAACCGGTAAGCCAATGATTGCCTTTAGAATCCGCCCGGTTTTTAATCACCCGCACAACGTCTTCAAATTTACTCCGGCTGCTCATGGCGGTATGATGGTAAACAATAAGATCAGGATTTTTCTTCCTTTTATGAGCCCATTCTAATTCTGCACGATCTACGCCGCCATTGTAAGGTATATCAATCCAAGCCGGATTATTGTTACCGGTAGATGTGGAAATAATCGCGGGAACGCGCGGTTTTTCAATTTCAGTTGATGTTTCATCTGCTCCCGTGGAAACGGTATTGTCCGTTATGATTGTTTTACGTTGAGTAATGAATCGAATCAAAATATGCATTGGCGCGCTTCCGCCTCCAATAAGAAGTCCGGTGAACAAATAGTCAATACCGGGTGCAATTGTTGAAGCGCTGCCAATGGAGCTTAAAAAACTATTAAAGAGTTGGATTCCGGAAAAATGGGCGAGTATAATTCCTGCGGCAAATCCTAATAACTGAAGAATAAAGGCTTTAAGAGTTTTACCATCATCCGCATCTGTTGCGGGTTCCACAAGAATAACGGAATTGGAAAAGCTCTCGTCATATTCTCCGTCTTTCTCCAGCTCAGCCAATTTTTGCTTCAATTCTTTGCGTTTTGCCGGATCTGATTCACTGTCGAGTTTAGCCTTGATTTTAATCCGCTCATTAATTGATTTTTCAGCCCTTTCTTCAGCCTTCAGGGACAATTCATCTCTTTTATATTTATCTTCCAAATCGCTAATTATCCTATCAGATTCGGAATGTTCAGGAATGTTTCTTCCATTTTGACTTTTAACAAACCATTCTAAAATATTTTTTGCAAATTCCAGAATTCTCTCAACTATCAGCGAAAGCCCAAGCGCCGCTGAAAGCGGTACGATAATAAAATCGAATGGAATCATATAACCTCCTAAATTTTAGGATCAACTAATTTCCTGTGTGAACTCATCTATTGCCGCGGCGTAGGCTGCCGCTAAATCATCGAAATTTTCCTGAGCCCTGGCAAGATCACTGTCATTATCAATAAAAAAAGGCTCCGCAATAACGCAGGGAGCGTTAGTATACTTTAAAAGATAACCGCCTCGATCTTCCGCTGCTTTTGGCTTAATCCCCCTGTCAGGCAACTGTAAGTGACCAACCAGATGTCTCAATAAAACCTTAGCCATCTTTTCACCATTTTTTGACTTATGATAATAGAGAACTTCGCTCCCTGATGCTTGTTCATTAAAAGCATTGCAATGGAGGCTTACAATAAAATCAGGCTCTAATTCATTAATATCATTTGGCAGGCTGTTGTATGTTCTTCTATAAACCCGCTGAATATCCGTTCTTAACACTTTGTTTTCAATTATTAGAGCCAGCTTATCGTTAAAATCAAATTCCGTTAAGTTTGACTTCTTATTTACCGCACCGGGAGAGGTTTTCTTATGACCGATAACTAATGCGCATAACCTTGCCATCAATACGCCTCCTTATTTTAATTTTATTGTATAGTCCCGATATTTGGGAAATGTTTACCTGATTCAAAGTGCCTAAAGTTTCTAAAGTTAAAAGTGAACTAAAGTTAATGAAAACTTTAGTCATTTTAGTTCACTTATAAACTTTAAACTTTTTTCAC
>JAUXGF010000279.1 GCA_030622395.1 Calditrichaceae bacterium | reverse complement strand
TATTTTAATTTAATTATTCATAGACAGAACTATTCCAACAACTTCAAGCGGAAAAATCCAGCGCCACGCCTGTAAAGCGGAATTTTTCGATGATAAATTAAATATTGTTCACGAATGGCATGTTTCCAAAAGCTTTGAGGTTGAAGCCGCAGAAGAAGCCGTTACAGAAATTTATGAAGAGGCTATCGTCGAAGCCGCAGAGGAAGTTGTCGCCAAAGAAAAAAGCGAATCTGTAAAAGTTATAGAAGATTGGTTGGTTTCCCATCTTGCCGACGAGCTTGGAATAAAAGAAAGGGAAATTGACATTAAAAAACCTTTCTCTACTTATGGATTAGATTCAGCCCAGGCTATCGGCATGGTAGGAGATATTGAGGTATGGTTAGACCGTACGCTGAATCCAACCATAATTTGGGATTATCCTAACATTGAAGCTCTGGCGCTTTTTCTTGGCGGCGAAGGCGTTGTTCCCGCTCCTGCGCTTAAAAAAACTACAAGAAAAGCGACTGATCATGAGCCTATTGCCATAATTGGTTACAGCCTGCGTATGCCCGGCGCAAAGAATGCAGATGAATTTTGGAAAAATTTACGCGACGGAGTCGACTCTATCAGCGAAGTCCCGCCAGAGCGTTGGGACGTGGACGAATTTTACGATCCTAACCCCGGCGCACCCGCTAAAATGATCACCCGCTGCGGCGGATTTGTAAACGACGTTGATAAATTTGATCCGCAATTTTTTGGCATTTCGCCTCGTGAAGCCTCTCATATCGATCCGCAGCAGCGCTTATTATTAGAGGTTTCATGGGAAGCTTTAGAGGACGCCGGTCAAACATGGGAATCGGTTGCCGGTAAGCCGATCGGGGTTTATGTCGGGATCAGCGGCTCGGATTATTCACGTCTGCAAAGCGGTGATTTTAACCGTTTAGACGCTTATTCGGGAACAGGCAACGCTTTTAGTATCGCCGCAAACCGCATTTCATTTGTCTTTGATCTTAAAGGACCGAGCTTCCCTGTCGACACTGCTTGTTCTTCCTCGTTAGTTGCGGTTCATAACGCTATTATGAGCCTGCGCAGGGGCGAGACTAATATGGCCCTGGCAGGCGGCGTTAACATGATATTAGCGCCGGATATTACCATATCGTTTTCACAGGCGCGCATGATGTCGCCGGATGGACGCTGCAAAACATTTGACGACAGCGCCGACGGGTATGTACGCGGCGAGGGCGTTGGCGTAGTTGTTCTTAAACGGCTCAATGAAGCCATCCGAGACGGCGATCATATTCACGCCGTAATTAGAGGTTCTGCTGTAAACCAGGACGGTAGAAGCAACGGCATTACCGCGCCTAACGGCTTAGCTCAACAGGAAGTAATCCGTTTAGCCCTTGCCGACGCCGGTCTTTCGGCAAAACAGATAAGTTATTTTGAAGCTCACGGCACAGGCACAACTATCGGCGATCCTATTGAAGTCAACGCGCTTATAAACGTTATGAAAGAAGACCGCACTGAAAAGCAGCCGCTTGTTCTCGGTTCGGTTAAGTCAAATATTGGTCATCTTGAATCTGCCGCCGGGATATCCGGTCTGTTAAAAACAATCTTAACTATTGAGAAAGAGACGATCCCCGAAACTTTACATTTTAAAAAGCTTAATCATCTTATAAACTTAGACAATACTCATATTGAAATATCCACAGAAACGCGTCCCTGGCAGCGGGGTGAAACGCCTCGATTTGCCGGCGTAAGCGCTTATGGATTCGGCGGAGCAAATACACATCTAATTTTGCAGGAAGCGCCGCAATTGGAAAAAGCAATCGGCGAAAGAAATATACCGGAAAAGCTTAAGGCTATGGTTCTGCCGCTCTCAGCCCACAATCCCGAAACCTTAAAAGCTATGGCTGAAGCTTATATAAAATTCCTGACCGACGTTCAATTTTCATCAAATGAAAAATTAATAGATATGTTATATTCCACCTGCGTGCGCCGCAGTCATCATGATGAACGTCTTGCAGTTGTCGGCAGCAGTCGCGAGGAATTTATTGAAGCGCTTCAGGCTTTTAAAAATGATGAAAAACTTGCTAATTCCGTTTCCGGCATGAAAGAACCAAATGCAGAATCACAAATTGCTTTTGTATTTTCCGGACAGGGACCGCAGTGGTACGCAATGGGGCGCCAACTATTGGAAACCGAACCTGTTTACAGGGAAACCATTGAAACAATCGACAAACTTTTAAGCGAGTACACCGACTGGAAGCTGATGGACGAGCTTTTAGCCGACGAAGAAAACACAAAAACAGCGGAAACCGAAATAGCCCAGCCGGCAATATTTGCCCTGCAGGTTGGTTTGGCAAAATTATGGGAATCATGGGGAGTTAAACCCGCCGCCGTTATCGGTCACAGCGTTGGCGAAGTAACCGCGGCTTATATTTCCGGTACGCTCAGTCTTGAGGACGCTGTTAAGGTTATTTACCATCGCAGCCGTTTGATGCAGAAAGCCACCGGTTTCGGCAAGATGGCTTCAGTTGAACTTCCCATTGAAGAATTAGCCAAATATATAAAAGGTTATGAAAACAAACTTTCATTAGGCGCTCATAACAGTCCTACCAACACTGTACTATCCGGCGAGCCGGACGCTTTGGAAGAAGTCGTTAAAAAACTTGAGAAAGACGACGTCTTTGTGCGTATGCTGCGCGTTAATTACGCCTTTCACAGTCCGCACATGGATCCATATAAAGAAGAATTAATCCAATGTCTTGAAGGCATTCAAATTAATAATCCGACTACTCCGGTCTATTCAACGGTCAGCGGTAAATTAAGCGCGGTTGAAGATTATAATCCGGTTTACTGGAGCAATAATATCAGGGAACGGGTTAATTTTTCCAACGCCGTCGAGTGTATGTTAAAAGACGGATATACAATATTTCTGGAGCTGGCGCCGCATCCGGTTCTTTCAGCTTCCTTATCACAATGTATACGCCATCATAAAAAGGAAGGCACGGTATTAAATTCCCTGCGCCGGAAAGAAGACGAACGTCCTATGATGCTGAACGCCTTAGCCGCGCTTTATACAAAAGGAATAAATATTGATTGGGAAAAACTGCTGCCTGTCCAAGGGCGGTATATGCCTCTGCCTATATATCCATGGCAAAGAGAAAGTTACTGGTTTGATCTCGGCGGCAAGGGTCCTATGAACGCGCCGTTATATCGAAAACCATCCGCAGGTCAGATTGGCGGGCACCCGCTTTTAGGCGTTCGTAAAAATTCCCCGCTAAATCCCGGCAAAAAATTCTGGGAAAACGAAATCAACACAGAATACCTGCCTTATCTTGCAGATCACAAAGTGCAGGAATCTGCCGTCCTGCCTGCCACAGCTTATCTGGAAATGGCTTTAACCGCGGCGAATGAAGCTAACGGTTCTCCGGCTGCTACTTTAGAAGACGTCTCCTTTTTCCGGGCTATGTTTTTACCGGATGACGGAGGAGTCAAATCACAATTTATACTTTCGCCGTACACAAACGGTCAGGCAGCATTTCAGGTGTTCACGCTTTCGGACGACGCTTCCGGGGCAAAATCAAATACATGGAATCTGCACAGCATGGGCGTTATCCGGAACGGCAAACCCGAAAGCGAAGTATCCGAACCCGCGGCGCTGAACTTAGACGAAATCAAAAAGCGCTGCGGTAAATCAATACCGACTGATACATTCTTTGAAAAACTGCATGAAAGAGGATTGCAATACGGCCCGAATTTTCAAGGCGTTCAGGAATTATTCAGCGGAGAAAATGAAGCTGTCGCCCGCGTTGAACTTCCCGAATCCTTACAAGAAAACGCAGGTGAATACCAGGTGCATCCGGCTTTATTAGACGCCTGTTTTCAGGTTCTTTCCGTAGCTTTGCCCGCTGATGAAATGGAAGAAGACGGCGGCGATACATACATGCCGGTCGCCATCCGCCGTATGAATATTTACAAACAGCCGGACAACCGTTTATGGAGCTATGCATCCGCCGGCGGTCTGAGCTCAAAGGGCGATTATATAATGGGAAATATTACAGTCCTTGACGACGGCGGTCAAATAGTTATGGAAATTCTGGATTTGAAGCTGCAGCGTCTGGGGCAGAAAAAGGAAGAAAATTTAAGCGATTGGTTCTACCGGCTGAAATGGATTGAGGCTGAAAAGGAAAAAAGCGAGATTCAGGCGCAACCGGAAAATAATCGCGGAAGCTGGCTGATTTTCACTGATAAAACCGGTCTCGGACAAAACATGGAAGCGCAATTAAATAATATAAATGAAACTGTCTTTATCGCTCAGCCCGGTCAATCTTTTAAACAAATTGACGATAAGAATTTTGAACTTAATCCCAAAAGCGCTGAAGATTTCAATCAATTAATGGAAGTCTTTAAAGACTCCGGACAGACTCCGCTAAAGGGTATCCTTCACTTATGGAGTTTAGATACCGCAAAAACGGATCAATTAAATCTAAGCAGTCTTTCCGATGATCAGGATTTAATCATCGGCAGCGTTCTTCATATTACTCAGACTGTTCTCAAATCTGAATTCAAAAGATTCCCGCGTCTTTATCTTGTAACGCGCGGCGCTTTATCTGTAGTTGATGAAGACAGTTCAACCTCTATTACCCAAACTCCTTTATGGGGATTGGGCAGGGTTATTTCAGTTGAGAACCCGGATCTATCCTGCATCAAAATTGATCTTAATCAAAATAGCGAAGAGACTGAAGTTGAAGCTTTATTACAGGAAATCTGGTCGGAAGACAGGGAAAACCAGGTTGCATTTCGCGGCGGTAAACGTTACGCTCTGCGTATGGAGCGGGCGCG
>JAUXGF010000061.1 GCA_030622395.1 Calditrichaceae bacterium | reverse complement strand
GCGCGAGAAGCGGCGCCCTGAGCTTAGCCGAAGGGCAGGAATTGGGAAGTAGGAATTAGGAAGTAAGAAAAAAAGATTCCCCGGGGGATCACTTCGTGAACAGATTAAAAGATTGGAGTAAGGCGTAGGATAGATGAATTCCTGCCAACGCCATCACGTATCAGAGACCGCTGCGCTTAACTCTGATACGAGGGGAAAATATTGTGGGGGCAAAACCGGGATTGTAGAGACGACCGAGCAGGTCGCCTTTACATGCCTATAATTACAACCCATTTCATTGGAATCAATTATGGGGAAAATGAAAAGAATATCTTCTGAGATTTATTCACAAAAAGATAAACTGTGGTTTATTATTTGGCTGTCGGTTATTGCTATAGTCTGGTTGTGGAATAACTTATTTTTAAATTTGCCGGCTTTAAAACAAATAGAGGCGGGATTTCTAAATACGTTTTTAATATCCTTTCTGGTTATTTTATTTACTTTAATATTAAGCTGGTTTATTGCAATAAGCTTAAATGCATTAGAGTCGAAAAAATATCAAACAGGATATTTTACCGCCGCATTCTTTTTAAATTTAATCCGTTCTATCCCGCAAATTGTAGGCATTTTATTTGGTTACGTTTGGATTACATATTTAATAGAAAAAAATCTCCTGCAAAATAAGTTTTATATTATACTTTTAATTGCTTTTATAATGAGCCTGTTTGTCTTTTTAGAAATGGTTGATTTAATGCGTGAGAGAATCAATCATTATAAAAAACTCGATTTTTATAACGCCATGCTGGTTTGCGGCATAAAGGAAAGGCGCATTATCAATTATGATATTTTATGGAAAAACAGCCGGGCGCATATTTTTAATAAATTGATCGCCTTATTTGGCGCAGCCGTTTTTTTACAATGCAGTATCGATTTTATTATTTCCGTGGGACTTTCTACGGATGTAAGCTCGGTTAATTTGCCCGTAACCTTAGGCAGCCTGCTGGCAAAGATTGACAGCAAACAGGATATTTTAGCTATTGGCAACACGATCACTAATCCGGGTTATATCGGCAAAATATTTTTTGAGCATTTGCAGGGCGTTACCGTAGCTTTTTTAATTGTATTTACTTTGATTTGTATCTATAAAATTTCCGATGGATTTGCCGAGAGATTCCGTTTATGAACTTAAAATATAACATTCACATTCGTGACAGACATAGAACAATTGCGGCGATCGACAATTTTACTATTCCGCAGAATGGGGTGACTTTTTTATTCGGCGAATCCGGTATCGGCAAGTCAATGATCTCCAAAGCAATATACGGACTGCTTGATCCGGATGAGTTGCAGATAAATATAAATAGTAAAAATTACCAAGATTATTTAAATGAAGCGCTGACAAAGGAAATTAAAAAAAACAGTTTCTTTGTTTTCCAGGAGCCGTCTTCTCATTTGAATCCTCTTTTGAAATTAAAAAAGCAATTGGCTGAAGGCAGTCTTATTTATGCTAAAAATGAACAAGAGATTTTATCCCGCCTGTGGAATACAACAAATGACAGCTCCATAAAAAAGATACTTAATATTTATCCCAAACCTTACCGTCCGAGCGGCGGTGAAAAGCAACGCATACTTTTAGCTATGGCTTTTAAAAAGATCAATGTTTTATCAAATCAAAATAATCCTTCCTTGCCGACCTTTTTTGTTTTTGACGAACCAACGGGCAGCCTGGATAACAACTACCGTAATTTATTTTTAAATATATTATTTGAAAAATACAGGCAAAAACCATTCACAACGCTGATCATTACTCATGATTATTCTATCATAAGCGAGGTTTACAGAAAATACCCGCATCTGTTAGAGCGCATCCATTTTATGGAACTGGTTCGAAAGGACGAAGCGTCGGTGAGTTTAAATGATTTTTACGCGGAAGAGTATTTAAACTGGCTTGACAGAACGAGACGCAAAACTCACGATTTGCAGGAAATTAAATCCAGTCCAAATAAAACGCTGTTAAAATTGGAAAACGGTTTTGAAGTTTTTGGGCGGCGGTTTTCCATATACAAAGACGCCGGACACACAATGCCTGCGCCGCTGGTTATTCGTCGTGGTGAATTAATATATTTAAAAGCGGCGAGCGGCGTGGGCAAGACAACTTTGGCAAAAATAGTAATGGGTTTAATACCGGCAAAAAAACTTCATCTTAATTTAAGCGGCTTTAAGATTACAGAAAAGAAAACAAGGAAATTCTGGCAAAAACGTATCTGGGGTAAAAAAGCCTCTTTGGTATTTCAACACGCCGACGAAGCGCTTAATTTGAACGCCGGCGTAAAAGATATATTTGCGGGACTTAAAACATCAAAAAAACTGACGGCTAATATTTTAAAATTTAAGCTAAAAGAATTATTTGACAACGGCGTGAGCGATTCGTTTTTAAATAAAAAAACCGCCTTTTTAAGCGGCGGGCAGAAACAACGTTTAAATTTATTGCGCGCTTTAATTTTGGACGCAGATTTAATCATTTTGGATGAGCCGTTAAACGGTTTGGATTTTAACAGTATCAAAAAGATTTTAGCTATCTTAGAAAAAAAGAGGATGGAAGGTAAGGGCTTGTTAATGATTTCTCATAATGAAGAAATTTTTGACAGCGTAGTAGATGAAGATCATGTCTATTATTTGAATTATGTGTAAACAGTTTTATTCTATAAAATATTAGCCAAGGGTATTTAAACTTTAATAGAACACAGATTGCTCTGATCACGCGGATTACCATAAAGTTTTTTAGATATTATAAATCAGTAGGAATCAGTGTTATCCGCGTTATCCGTGTTGTATAAGAGTTATTCCAAAATCATCCGCACTGTTTCCTCCGGAAACCTTAAATAACTGATTATATATATAATTTCTTTTTCTTTCATAATGATTTGGTTAACGATTTTTCCACTATTACCGAAACCAATATGCCGTTAAAAATTGAAAATATAATAATATATACAGATATCACTATCGTAAATTTTAGACTAAAATAATATATCATTACAGGGATAAAGGGAATTTTTATATTCCTGTTATATAATAACGCTGCAAGCAAAGAATTTTTCATCCCCCTTTTTTTAAGGTTTCCTAAAAGGGGATAGAGAATATAAGGAGGCCCTGAGATAAGAATCCCTGAAATTATTGCATATATCCATCCTTTGATCCCTGATTCATTCCCTACAAATCTACCAGTCTTTTCTTTAGTAAAATATATATCGGCTCCTATCATTACGATAAATACAATGAAAAGAATAGGAATAATTTTTAGAAGCATATAAAAAAAGCTGAACGCCGCTTCTTTTGCTAATTGAAGATTAAATATTCCGACAATAAAATAAAGGGCAAGAACAATAAAAAGAAGTTTCATCCCGCCGGTCAGTTTTTTCGATTTACCGTTTTTATTTTCCATTAAAAAACCTTTAAAGTGTAGATTACAAGAACAGCGATAATCAGAGAAAAAATAAAATTCACTATGTTTCGAGTAAGGGCAAAACGCTTGCCCAAAAAAGACGCTTCCAAAGGCAGCATAGCAAGCCCGACAGTTGTCCATGCCATAATGAACGCCGTAACGGCTAATAAGCTTACGCCTTCTAATAATAATTCTCCGCCCACTATATAACTGGTTACGGGAATCCCGAATGAAACGCTCCCCAATAAGGATCCAATAAATGGATCTAATAATACATTCCCTGTAAACACTGTTGAATAATAGTCTTTTAAAAAAACATTAAGAAGGTTGATTAACAACAACATCCCCACCATAATGGGCAGGGCGGTTTTGAATACCTGTATAGTTTTTTTTATGGATTGTTTAATTTGCATTTGATTTGTCCGGGATTAATTGTACAATAATATTGATTAAATATACTAAAATTTCCTTTTAGTCTAAAGTTATTATAATTTCATTATAATAACTCAGAGACGGGGTGAGGAATTTATTTGGGTGTGTATATTTGGAATAATACAAATCCATCCCTAACCCCCAATGTTGTTGACTTAAGCCATAGCCAATTTCCTGTTTTTGTTAATTGCCCATTTATTAATGGGTTTCTTACATACCCGAGGTTGAGATTTTCGCCCTTCTAAAGGCTTATAATATCTCACTCTGGCTATTTCTAAATAAAAGTTCTTTGAAATAAATTGCTACCTTGTCCGGATTCTTAGATACAGGCAATGCTATGTCATTTAAAAATGCTTTTAATGCATTTTAAAATTGTGGTTCTGATTTCTCCCCCTCAATCGGATCAACGGCAACAATCATCAATATTCGCGAGATTACATTCATAATAGCAGATGCGTATATTTCCTGCAATACTCCATTACTACTTCTACTATGGAATGTTTCTATCTCTGCAATTTCTTTGTCATCACGATAATGAACTTCTACTCCCCAGCGCTTGTAATAAACTGAACGCATTGCTTGAATAGAAAATGTTTTGCTATCAAATAAATCTGTTAGAAGAATAGAAAGTCCGCCATCCGGACTGATCTGGTACAAGAAAACTCACAAGGGACTAAAGCTTGACCTGAAATTGAAATCGAATTTGACGATTTAAAGAAGCGGTAGAATTTTTAAAATTATGATCCGATAAATCCTGATCCTCAATATATGCATAGCGCAATTTAAGCCAAACGGTAATTTGTCTCACCGCAGTCCATTTAATTAAAAAATACCACTTATGCCCCTGCCCGTATAAAGCATAATTGGAAAAGCTGCCGGGCAGATCGTTTTCATATTCATATAATCTTGAATCATAAGAATCTGTACGGAAAAAAGTGATCCGGCTGTTTAAGGAAATCTGTGGCGTAAACTTATATCTTATATCCTGAAAAATATAAGTCCCCTTTTCATGGTTGATATTTAATCCGGTTGATTCCCATCTGGATTTAAAACGTATTTTTTTTGTTGGATTAAATTCCACTTGAAGCCGAATAATAGTTTGATTTTTCAGTCGGCAAATTTCCCTGCCATTATCCAAAGTAATAAATTCTTCGTTTCTTTTTTTTCTGATTCTTGCCGTTAAAAGGTGAGGCTTAAATTTATAATCTCCCTGCAAAAGCCATTCATCTTTTAATACCGGCAGCCGGTCGAAATATGCCCGCCATAAATCTTTCTTAATCAGTTTGTATCCTTTGACCGTTAAATTTTTCACAGGCAAAAGAAAAAGCCCGGCATAAACGCCTTGTTCCGCTTGTGGGAAAGGATTGGAATTATCAAAAATTCTTCCACAGGGCGATTGGAAATCTTTGCTGACACGCCAATATTTTAAACCGAATTTTACTCTATTTAAGTTCAAAAAAATTGATTGTGAAAATGCGGGCGTTCCATAATCGGAAACAGCGGCTTCACCTGCAATGCTAATTTTTCTATGCTGCAAATTATAAAATAAACTGAATTGATTTAAGCGGCTGCCGGCAAATTTAAAATATTGTCTGCGTAAAGAAGATTCATCCACGGTCTGCAGGTTAAAATCAAGAGCGGGTGAGTAAGTAAAATTTGAATAAAGAAAACCGATTCGCAATTGATTCCCGATTTCCCGAATCGCTGAAGCTCCGAATATTTGCTCTTCAACTAAATCCTTTTTTTGGATTTCGGAATCCGTTCGATGGTAGCCATCATAATTCATTCCGATAACATGATTGTTTAAACTGCTTAACTGGGCGTCACGCAGGTTATAAGCGTAAAAGATATGGCAGTTCAATGTAAATATATTATTAACTTTTGCATACAGCCCAAACTGACCGCTGTTTTCCGACGAGCTTAAGCTTGAGAAACCGCCGCTGTTTATTGTACGAAACGGCAAAGTTACCATAGAGCTTTTCTGGCTGCTAAAAGGATTGGAAAAAGTCAGCCCCTGCCCAAATTTCAAATAATAATTTCCCAGTATCACTCGCCCCCGGGAATAATTATATTCGATAAATCCATTCAAATAATCGACATAACTTTTTTCGCCGACGTCCTTTTGGGTAATCATACCAGCTTTCAAATTTTCACTGTAATTAAAATATAATTTATTGTAATCATATACAGCGTCGCCTTTATATTTACCATTTACAATTTCATCCGATTTTTCGATAGAAATATAATTTTTATGTATAATGCATCCGATTTTTTTAGGAGGGGATTTTGTTATAAAAAAATCCTTGGTTAATAAATAAAGATCGTATCCTAAAAGAGGGCTGAGCTGCCGCTTGCTTTTAAATGATCCTTTTATATTTCTTATAGATATTATGCTGTCGGCTAAAGCGGGCGTAATGAAGGGGATTCTCAAAAAGTCTTCTTTATCAGCGGTATTAATATTTATAGGATTTTCATATAAATGTTCGATGATTTCAATAAATTCCGGGTCTTCTTCCGCAAATTCCGCCCATTTTGTTAAAAGGCTGTCGCTTTGGGAAAATGAATTTTCTGAAAACATTACACAAATAAAAAATAAAACAAGAGAAATTCGAGCGGTCATAATATGTTTATATAATCTTATTTTTTTTGTTATTGTTCAACTGTTTCACAAATTAAGTAAAAAAAACACAAAACAGTCATTTCGAACGGAGTGTCCCGAAAATCGGGATATAACATCAATAATAACAATAGATTTCTCGTTAAAAGATCCTCGAAATGACAGGAAAAACACCATACTGCAACACCCTGTAAATCGGGACTCCTTGCTTTGCTGCGTCGAAATGACAATAGGGTAAACTATTACTATGTTCTTAACTTTCACATCCTTGTGTTTATATTTTGTAACAGTTAACGCCCGGTATTTTTTACTCACTGCTGTGAAAGAATGCCCGCAATTCGCTAACATCGCTTTTCAAGGCTTCGGAAAGGCTGCCGCTGAACAAGGCTTTTCCATCATGCAAGTAAGTCACACGGTCGGCAATGCGCTTTATACTTGCCGTTTCATGCGTTACAATAATCAGGGTCATGCCTAATTGTTGTTTAAGCGAAAGTAATAAAGTGTCTAATGAAGAGGCGGTAACCGGGTCTAAGCCGGCGCCGGGTTCATCGGCAAATAATATTTTGGGGTCTAACGCTATTGCCCGAGCCAGCGCCGCCCGTTTCCGCATTCCTCCGGATAGTTCGGACGGAAAATAATCATAAACATGATCTAAACCCACAAGTTTCAATTTAAGCCGGACAAGATATTCAATAAGATCAGGGGATAAATTAGTGTGCTGTTCTAAGGGGATGGCAATGTTTTCGCCTAAAGAGATTGAATTAAGTAATGCGCCGTTCTGAAACAAAACGCCGACTTGCTTTAGTATGTTATTAAATTCAACTTCATCAATATTTACTATGTCTTTATCAAATAATTTTATAGTTCCTTTATCAGGTTTTAATAAACCTATTAAATGTTTTAACAATGTGGTTTTGCCGCAGCCGCTTGTTCCTAAAACAGCCATTATCTCATTAGGATAAATATCCAATGAAATATCTTTTAAAACCGGCTTGCCGTTATAACCGCTGCTTAAATGCTCAATTTTAATGATGGGTTGGATATCCATAGAAAAGCCGCCTGTTTTATTCTAAATAGAAAATCAAGCCCAGTAAACTATCTGCAACAATAACCATAAAAATTGAAAATACAACCGAGGCTGTTGTCGCCCTGCCCACTCCTTCCGAGCCCCCTTTCACCTTTAGTCCGAAATAAGTCCCGGTTAAGACGATAATGATTGCAAAAACGATACTCTTAACTATAAATGTAATAATCTCTTTAAG
This sequence comes from Calditrichaceae bacterium, assembly GCA_030622395.1. GTDB lineage: Bacteria > Calditrichota > Calditrichia > Calditrichales > Calditrichaceae > JAUXGF01. The sequence goes on along the minus strand of JAUXGF010000061.1, from coordinate 2,176 downwards.
TCTTAGCACAGAAATTACTTCGTTATAAAAAGGGATAATATCTATATCGAGATACGCCACGCCGATAACCATGCCGCCGATTATTCCTATAACATTGGCAAAAACCGTAAGCATAGGCAGGGTAAGTATAATCGAAAACAGCTTGGGCACAATTAAATATGGGATAGGATCAATGCCCATCGTTTTAAGCGCGTCAATTTCTTCGGTGACTGTCATAGTAGCAATCTCCGCGGCAATAGCAGAACCTGATCTGCCCGCTACCATAATTGCTGTAATAAGGGGCCCCATTTCACTAACCATAGCGATTGCAATCAAATCCGCCACATAAATATTAGCTCCGAACTGCCTTAATTGAGCCGCTGATTGCAGCGCTAAAATAAATCCGATCAAAAAAGAAATTAAGCCTATAATAGGAAGAGCGTTCACTCCAATTAAAATACTTTGATGAATAACGTCGCCTTTACGCCGCAGCTTTTTTTTAAAAAACGATGCAAAGCTCCAGTAAAAAACATTAGAAAGTAATATAATAACTTCAATTAAGGTATTGTAAAAACGGTAACCGGCTGCCCCTATTTTTTCAAAACGGCTTTCCTGCTGTTTTTCAGATTCATCATATTTAACATCTACCTGGAATAAACGAATTGTCTGTTCAATTTTCGGATCCAGGTTAATCATTTTAAGAGCGCATTCTTTTTGAGAGGCTGTTTCATTAATTTTATTTATGATTGCCGCCCCGGCGCTGTCGATATGTTTTACTGATTCAAAGTTGAGGGTTACTATTTGGGAAGGAATTGCATTATTAATAATTTCTATTATTTGATCATAGATTTCACCTGCATTTTCAAAGGTGATATACTCGGGCAGTTTTATTATGTCTTGTTTCATTATGATTGCAAATAGGAGATTGTTCTATTTTTTATAATTATTATAGATTTTTACGATCAAAGCGTTTGTTTCCTGCGCTAAGATTTGACTAATCTTAAAAGCGAAAGTATTCATACAGCTTGACTCATCTATCGGGATATAATGATCAAAAGAGTGTTTTAATAAAACTTTACCGCTGCTGATATCGGAAAATTCAATAGTCATTTTTAAATGCGCCGAAAAGTTGTTTTCCATATCGGTACGTTCTATTTGATCAACAACTCCGGAAATTTGATATTGCGGCTGGATATCGAGAAGACGCATTTCACATATCTGAAATAAATCCGCTTCCTTTAATTGTTTCCAGATAAAATAACGAATAGCAGACGCGGGATTTTGCGCCCAGTTATTATAAAAGTAGTAATTAATCTCATTGCTTTTAGACCTGACGGCAATCCGGTTTTGATCGTATGCTTTACAAATTGTGAACAGGTTAACCTGAACTATATAAGGAAGAGTTGTAATGTTTAAACTATCAACAAGGCTTTCTTTTGGTTCCGTAGGGTAATCCAAAATAAAATATTTTTTAAGCGCCCGCTCTTTACTGCATGAAAATAAAAGAATCGTAATCATAAAAACAGTAAGTATTTTAAATAATTTAAACATTATTTAGGGTTCCAATTTATCATCCGGCGGATTTTTTGGCGTTGTCCCTCCGAGTAAAACCGAGGGGTCTTCATCTATCTGCCGCGCCGCATTATTCAAATATTGAATTGTTTCATTTAAATCATTGATTGTTTCGTTAAACTGAACACGGTTGTTCTTTACCAGTAAATCCAATTGATTCAATATTTTATTTGTTCTATCAATAGCAATGTTTACCTGCTCGTCTAAATTATAAATATTGGATTTATTAAGTTTATCAGAAATTTCAGCTATATTTTTAAGGGTAGCGGTAACTGTATCGGATTTAACGAAGCTTTCAATTTTCTGCATAGCTGTTCGAGTCGATCTGCCCGCTAAAGCCAATTCATTCATAATGTCATCTAAATTTGCGATTGAACGTCTAATGTTTTTTTTATTTTCATTTAGAATAGAATTAAAATTAGTAAAAGTATTTGTAGAATGATCAACTAAATCTATAATTTTACTACGATTGGGGTCAGATGTAAATTCTAATAAATTATTAAGCAGCAATTCAATTTTTTCGGCAATTAATTCTGCTTTACCTGTAATATCTTCAGTAAGAGACGATCCAGCTTTTATAAAACCGCCGAACTCTAAAAACGGCGCTTCATTAGTCCCGCCGCGT
>JAUXGF010000356.1 GCA_030622395.1 Calditrichaceae bacterium | reverse complement strand
TGCTTCTGCCTCCAAGCGCGCCTTACTGGCTGGTTATTATCGGTTCATTTTTATGTATTTTTATCGGTAAAGCAATTTTTGGCGGGTTAGGCAATAATCCTTTGAATCCGGCTTTACTGGGATGGGCAATACTCAGAATTTCATGGCCTTCGTTTTTAAATTTGAACCTTACTATGGCTCAATATGATTTGGATTTTGGCTTCCAATATCCTCTGACTATTTTGAAAAAAGGAGGAACAGAATTAATATCAGGGCTTAATTTGATTGATCTAATTATGGGCAGCCAGGTCGGAGGTATTGGTTCCACCGCTATCCTGCTTCTTTTTATCGGCGGATTGTATTTGCTTATTCGCAGAATAATTCCCTGGGAAATACCGCTTTCTTTTGCCGTTGGCGTATTGGCTGTATCAGCTATTTTTTACTCTACTAATGATACAATGTATGCTAACCCGTTATTCCATCTCGTAACCGGTAATGTTATGCTGGGCTTGTTTTTCCTTTCTACCGATTATTCGAGCTCGCCTTTTACCAGGTGGGGCATGATTGTATTCGGATTAGGATGCGGAATTTTAACAATCGTTTTAAGAGCCTGGAGTATATACCCCGATTCCGTGGTCTTTGCCATACTGATAATGAATCTTTTTACGCCTGTGCTTGATAAAATAAAGAGCAAACCCAAATCATTCCAGGTATTCCATATCGAAAGAGGATTGTCATGAAAGAATATATAAAAATGATTGCCGTGCTCAGCGCGATTACCGCTGTGTGCGGTTTTTTATTAGCGTCTATAAAAACCGGCACTGAAGAACGTATTGAAGAGCAGATACTGCTTAACGTAAAAGGTCCCGCAGTAAACCAGGTTCTTAAATCTTCCACAAATGATTTAATTAAAGATAGAAAAGAAATTGTTATTAATGATAAAAAATATGTTGTCTTCGTTGGTAAGAAAGATAATAATACCTGGGCTGTCACTTTTGAAAGCGGCGGCGGCGGTTTCGGAGGCGATATCGGCGTTATGGTCGGCTACAATCTTGAAACAGATATGCTGACCGGCATCGGGATAACCACGCATAAGGAAACTCCCGGAGTAGGTTCAAAAGTTACCGGAAATTTATTTACACGTAATTTTACAGATAAATCAATAACCGATATATTTAAGATTAAACAGGATGGCGGCGTAATATACGCCGTAACAGGCGCCACTATTTCTTCAAAAGGAGTTTGCTCCGCAGTGCAAAAAAGTATTGCGCTTTATCCTGAGATAAAGGAGAAAATTTTAGAGGAATAAGGAAATAGTAAATCCCGATATCGGGAATTAATGCTGGTCTTGAAAATGACAAATTTCAAATCATAAATAACAATATCTAAATTCAAAACCCCAAAATCTGCAATCAAACAAGTTTTGGTAATTTGATATTTGAATTTGTAATTTGGTTTTTGTGTTTTGTGATTTTTGGATGATAATTTATCATTACTTTTCATCCCGATTAATCGGGATCGGGACTATACAATAAAACATACAGGATTTTAAATCAATGGAAAAAACTTTAACAAAAGAATTTACAAAAGGCTTTTGGGAAATACTGCCGCCTTTCAGGCTGGTATTAGGATTGTGCCCGGTTCTTGCCGTTACTAAATATGCTGAAAATGGTATCGGTATGGGGCTGGCTACAACATTTGTCCTCTTATTTTCCAATATCATTATTTCTTCTTTAAAGTCTATCATACCCAAAAAAGTGAGAATTGCGGCATATATTGTAATTATTGCTACATTTGTAGTAATAGTAGAACTTTTAATGCAGGCTTTCTTTTTCCCTATTTACGAGAAGCTCGGAATATTTATTCCGCTTATAGTTGTAAACTGTATCATTTTAGGAAGAGCTGAAGCCTTTGCCTCTAAAAATCCTATTTACCTTTCCGCCGCCGATGGACTTGGGGTTGGTCTCGGTTTTACGCTTTCCCTGTTTTTTGTTGGTTCTTTAAGAGAGATTTTAGGTTACGGGTCATTTTTAGGGATGGATATTATGTGGGAAACATTTAAGCCTTTTTCATTTATGATAGAAGCGCCCGGAGCCTTTGTATGTCTTGGGCTTTTATTGGCGGTAATAAACTTAATTTCAAAAAAATAAGCTGGGAGCGGTTTAAATGGAATATATTATTCTTGCAATTAACGCTATATTAGTTAAAAATATTCTCTTAGCGGAGTATCTTGGAAACTGCCCTTTTATGGGCGTCTCTAAAAAAATGGACACTGCCGTTGGCATGGGCGTATCAGTTATATTTGTAATAACCTTTGCCACAGCTATTACCTGGTTTTTCCACTACTATTTTTTAGTTGCCTTTCATCTTGAATATCTGCAAACAATTGTATTTATACTTGTTATTGCAGCGCTTGTTCAATTGGTTGAAATGTTCCTGAAAAAACTTGTTCCGCCTCTTTATAAAGCGCTGGGGATTTTCCTGCCTTTAATTACTACAAACTGCGCTGTGCTTGGAGCGGCGCTTTTATGCATTAGACGGGATTTTGATTTTGTAGAGAGTTCAATTTTTGCATTTGCTTCGGGCGTCGGTTTTTCCCTGGCATTAGTTCTTTTTTCGGGTATTAGAGAAAGGTTTGAAATTTCTCATATTCCCAGAGCTCTTCAAGATACTGCCATAGCTTTAGTTATGGCGGGACTTATGGCTTTAGCCTTTTTGGGTTTTAAAGGAGTTGATAGTTCTCTTAAAGCTTTGACCATGTAAAAAATGTGAGTGTTTTATGTTAGTTGCAACGATTTTTCTATTAGCGTTAGGATTTGTAGCCGCTGTATTGTTGGCTTTTGCTTCCAAGATTTTTTATGTCTGGGAAGACCCCATGATCGAAAAAGTAGAAGACGCTCTGCTCGGCGCAAATTGCGGGGGATGCGGATACGCAGGCTGTTCCGCCGCTGCTGAAGCTGTAGTAAGAAAAGAAGCCGGAGCAGATGTATGCGTCGCCGGAGGTTTTGAAATAGCCCAGCAAGTCGCCGCTGTTCTTGGATTGACTGTTGAGGAAAAAGAACCCGAGTTTTCATCGTCTAGCTGCCATTACGGCACTGATATAGCAGATTTAAAATATACTTATAACGGCGTAATTGACTGCCGCGCCGCTATGCTTCTTTACGGCGGCAGTAAAGAATGTTTTATAGGCTGCCTGGGATTAAGCACATGCGTAAGAGCTTGTCCGTTCGGCGCGCTTTCTATGGGTGAAAATAATTTACCCGTGGTTAATAAAGATAAGTGCACCGGCTGCGGTATTTGCGTCGAAGTGTGCCCGAAAGATATTATCACATTAACCTCGGCTACAAAAAGAATAATATCTGATTATAAAGTTTCGGAATGTACGGCGCCCTGTCAGAGAAGCTGCCCCACCGGAATTGATATTCCCCAGTATATACGTCTTATTTCAAACAATAATTACAGAGAAGCCTTACAAGTTATTAAAGAAAAAAATCCATTCCCTTTTATCTGCGGCTGGATATGTCCCGCTCCCTGCGAGTTTGAATGCCGCCGGAATCTTATTGACGAGCCTGTAGCTATTAACGCTCTAAAGAAATTCGTCGCAGAATATGAGATGAAAAGCGGTCAAAGAGATTTGCCTTTTATTTCCCCGACGCCGGGCAAGAACATTGCCGTAATAGGCGGCGGGATTGAAGGCTTAACAGCTTCATATTACTTAAGACGTCTTGGACATACTCCAAAAATTTATGAAGCCTCTGAAAAATTAGGCGGTATCTTAAGACATGTTATTGTCGAAGACAGACTGCCGGAAAATATTATTGATTGGGAGGTCTCCGGCATATTGGAAACAGGCGTCGAGGCTGAAACAGGTAAGGCAATTGGTAAAGATTTCAGCTTTTCTTCTCTTCTTAATAACGGTTCCGAGATGGTTCTTTTAACAACAGGCGGCT
>JAUXGF010000036.1 GCA_030622395.1 Calditrichaceae bacterium | reverse complement strand
TATTATTGCCATAGGTGAAAATAATTTGGACAGCATTACTAAATTAAAAGAAAAATCGTCTGAAGTACAAAATTATTACTGCTCAAATATTGTAACAAATATTAAAAAATTCCCGAATATTTTTCCAATATCTTATGAACTTAAACAAAACTATCCGAATCCATTTAACCAAAGTACAGTTATTAGTTATCACTTACCGGCTAACAGTGATGTGGAATTAACGGTGTACGATGTATTGGGACAAAAGGTAGTGAATATAGTTAATGAGAAACAGAATATAGGCAAATATGAAATAAATTTTGACGCAGTAAATTTGACTTCCGGAGTATATTTTTACCGCTTAAAGGTATCCGGCTCTGATTTGGGAAAAGCGGGAAGTTTTGTACAAACAAAGAAAATGTTATTATTAAAATAACGCCAAATGATTATAGAAGAAGAACTTAGTCCATTATTTTATATAGCTTTTTAATCAAATAGGATATAATTTCTGTTGAATAAAATAAAAAGGTGAGAGGATAGGAAATGAAAATAATGCGTAATCTTTTATTGATGTTTTTATTTACGGCTGCTTCTCTTTATGCCGGAATAATTGAGAAAACTTTTTATTTTGATGATTATAAAATAGTTAAAGCCGGAGATTACCAAATTATCAATTTTAAAAATACCCGGGTAATAGGAAAAGCCGGCGAACCCGTATTGCCTTATCATGCTGTTTCATTATTACTGCCGCCCGGTGAAATTGCCGAAAAAATTGAGCTAACAGGTTCAAATGAAAAGATAGCGCCCGGCAGCTTTCAACTTTATCCACGGCAATATTCGCGTCCGCTCTCCGAAGGCGTCTCTGGAGAATTTGTTAAGAATGAAGAAATTTATAACAGCGACACAGTATATCCCGCTTCATTAACGGGAAAACTGACAAGCGCCTTTATGAACGGATATTCATTTGCCCTTTCCTGTTTTACGCCTGTTAAATACAATCCGGCTTCCGGAAGGGTCTCATTTTATTCAGAGGTTTCTGTTAAAATCTTTACCCGATCTGAAATGAGTGTGCAAAAGATTTCAAATAATTTAAAATCATCGGACGCCGTTCTAAAAAAAGTTAAATGTCTGGCCCAAAATACAGAGTTAATTGCTTCCTATCCACATGCCGTCAGCGGCTCAAGCGACTATCAAATGCTGATTATAACGCCAACAGAATTTGTTGACGACTTTTCACCTCTGGACTATTTATATTTAGTGAGAGGAATAAAATCAAAAGTAGTTACCACTGATTCCATTTATACCTCCATGCCGGCTGCCACTTACAAAGAATCTATCCGTAATTTTATTATTCAGGAATATCAAAATCATAATATCGAATATGTGCTTTTAGGCGGGGATGTTGAACATATTCCCTACGCGCCTTTCTACTGTACCGTTCAATCCGGTCAAGATTATTATGAAAGCAATCATATTCCCGCTGATTTATATTTCTCTGCTTTGGATGGAAACTGGAATAAAGACTTCGATGAATATTGGGGAGAAATCGGTGAGGACGATCTTTTGCCCGAGCTTGCCGTCGGAAGACTTCCGTTCAGTGATAAAAACGAATTGAGTAAAATGTTAAATAAAATCACTAACTATCAGGATAATCCTGTTCCGGGAGAGCTGGATAAGCCGTTACTTGCCGGAGAAAAAGCATGGGATGATCCTGAAACCTGGGGCGGAGATTACCTGGACTTACTTGTTGCACATCATGAGGACAGCGGTTATACAACGGACGGCATCCCCGAAGATCATAATATTGAAAAACTATACGACCGTGACCTTTATCCAAATAAATGGTATGGCGGTACGATAATATCCAAGATTAATCAGGGAAAATCATTTGTGTACCATTCTGGTCATTCGGGCTATAACTATACCATGAGGTTATATGACAGTGACATAACCAATGAAAATTTTGCCAATGTAAACGGCACAACGCATAATTTCACGCTGATTTACACTCACGGGTGTAACTGCGGCGGTTTTGATCAATCCGACTGCATTGCCGAGCAGATGGTTTCTATTGATAACTTTGCCGCCGCATTCGTGGGAAATTCCCGTTACGGCTGGTTTAATGAAGGGCAAACCGAGGGACCGTCCAGTCATCTTAACCGCGAATTTGTGGACGCTCTTTATTCTGATAAATATTTTAGAATCGGCAGGACGCATATGGAATCAAAAATAGCAACAGCGCCTTGGGTGAACGCCCCGGGTCAACATGAAGAGGGAGCTTTGCGCTGGTGTTTTTATTGTTGTAATATACTGGGCGATCCGGCAATGGGTGTTTGGACAGATGAACCGGTTGCCATTGAGGCTGATTATCCAAGTACGATTGATACCGGCGCTACTTCAATACAAGTAACCGTAACTTCAGATGGCAGCCCGGCAGAAGGAATGACTTGTGTTGTGATGAAAGATTCTATTTTACACGGAGTGGGAATTACAGATTCGTACGGTAATACAGAAATCGTCTTAGATCCGCAGATAAAGGAAGAAGGTGAAGCGGATTTAATCGTATCCGGGTATAATTGCAAACCCACTTATTTCTCTATCACTGTCAGCGGCGCTTCATCTATTGAGACCGATGTGGTTTTGCCAACTGTGACAAGCTTAATCGGTAATTATCCCAATCCATTTAATCCCAAAACAGTTATCAGTTATAAGTTATCAGTTGTCAGTGATGTTAATTTGAGCGTTTTTAACAGCCTTGGTCAGAAGGTGGAAACACTGGTTTCCGCTATACAGGCAATAGGTGAATATTCCGTTGAATGGAACGCCTCCGGTTATGCCAGCGGAGTGTATTATTGCCGCATGAGTACGGACAACGGATTCGTAAAAACGATAAAAATGACAGTATTAAAATAGCTACCTTCCAAATACTTAATGTGGCTGTTAAAAATTTTAAACGTTTGTTTAAAAAAGAATGGACATTAATGTGAAAATTTCAATATTCAAAATACTCTTAATTCTTGGTTTAACATTTATTAGCGGTTTTCCACAAATAACTATAGTTGGAACCACTGTTTTTCCAGTTTCTTATCCAATTTACAAATCTGCTTTCACAAAAATAGGCGTGGACGCCTGGTCCGCGGGCGGCTCTTCAATAGCTGAACATGGAATACCCACCGGTGCATTTAACAATCCCGCCGTAATTAATTATGACGAATTGACTCTATATGCTGAATTCGGTAAACGTCTAAATACTAAAGGACTTTATGATTTTGATTTTGACGGACAATTTATTGCGCCGGCTTATGTATCCGCTGCAAAACCATTCGGTAACTGGAATATAGGATTGGGTTATATGAATTATTACGATTTAGCTTTGAAAAATCAGTATAAAATAACTACTATAGAACATCCTGAAGGAACCGGTGAATTTTTTAATAGTGAAACAAATATTCATCTTTATACATTTTTCGGCGCAGGAAGTTATTCTTTTAATGAACATATTTCAGTGGGATTAACATTAGGCCTAAATTATCTTAACCAATATGATAAAATATGGAAATCATCTGCGGAGGGTACTGGTTTTGGCGCATTATTTATCTTTGGCGTCTTATTTAGTCCTGTAAATAATTTTAGTATTGGAACTAATCTTAAGTTCCTAACTGATATTGACTATGAGATGAAATTAAATGAAAATGACATTTTCTTCGACCCTGACACTACTTACCAAGGAAACATTGTTGCTAGAAACCCGGAAAAATATCCATATTCTGCTGATTTTCCATGGACATTTGAGATTGGAATAAATTATAAACCTGTTCCTTTTGTAAAGTTAATGGCAATGCTTGAATATCAGGATTGGTCTGATGTTACAGATTATATTGACAATGAAGTTCAGATTCATCTCGGTGCAGAAATTTCCACGTTTCAATCATTAGCTTTCAGGCTGGGATATTTTACAATGAATGATATGGAAATATTCTCCGAGGAAATTCTTAATCAACAATTTTTATCTTTTGGCATTAAATGGTCTGTTAATAAAAAGATTGATGTATCGGCTTCTGTTATGACCAGTAATTTATTTGATAATGAGGAATTTGAAGAGCATTATGGAGAGGATGAAGAACAATTTCACCAAACTTATATTTCGGCTGGGATTTTATATTCTTTTTAATAATTCCTTTTACCACTAAAATATGATTTGCGTCTATCAAGTTAATAAAAAAGTAACGGTTCCTATATAAATAATTACCCATGACACATCAGGGGGAAAATCGTAAAGCGGGAAGCGTTAAGCGAAAGTTAAGAAAAGAGTATTCTGTAATTACGCTCTCCGCCTCACGCCCCACGTTCAATATCTTTCCCCTCGTATCAGAGTTAATCCCGATTATCGGGATGATACGTGACGACATTGCCTGAAATGCTTCACACTTCTTATACATCTGTTGTTTCAATATCATCGCCTGAAACGCTTCACTCTTACTCCTGACGGAATAATTCACCCAGTGTGTATCAGAGACCGCTACGCTTAACTCTGATACAAGAAAATTTCCCAATTCCTAATTCCTAATTCCAATTTTTTATTTAAATTATCAACAATCCCGATTTATTTATCGGGATCGCTTTTGCATCCTAAGCGCCTATTACCATTTTCTTCCCGGCGCGATGATAAATCGAAGTTATAAATCCAATCATCATTAAAATTGTACCCAGCCATAAAACAATAATTAAAGGCTTAATCGAAACTTCAACCGCTAATAATTCTTTACCTGCAGGGGCGGCGCTATTACCCGCTCCTTGCTTTGAAACAGTGATGATGATCGAACCGCTTTCGACATTTATCTCTTTAACATACACTTCCCTGCCGCTTCCAGGTAAATCAGCCGGTATGAAATTACGCTTATTATCCTTAAAAGTTAACACAGGCTTGATCGTTTCAATTTTATTACCCTCTTTATCGCTTACTTCAATAAGAGCCGCAACATTCATATCCCCGCCCATTGAATGGGATCCCATATCATATCCTGTTAACAATAAATAATAATCTTCAAAGGCTAAGCTTTGCCCTTTTTTGAGGGCTATTTCAGCCGGCGGTAAATTTTGATCGGCGGGAATAATCTTTATCGGCGAAATATAAAGGTCCTTCAATAACATGTTTTGCACAGAGGGAGTTACCATGTACGCCCTGCTGTAATCACTCCAGAAAAAATTAGCATAAGTTCCTTTTTCATTAACTTTAATAATAACCTTATCTTTACCGTCAGGCGAAGCTATTTGACCGGTATATTTTAAATCAAATCCCATTACGCTAACATTTTCGTCTATAGGCAGTGAAACTCGAACCGACCTGTCATAAACAGAAGATGTTATAATTCCTATAAACATCAAAGCGACTCCGGTATGCGTAAGGTATGCGCCGATATCATAATTCTTTTTTCTAATCATTTTAAAAATAAAACCGCCGCTGCTTAGGATAATAAAAATCGAAATAATTGTAAGCGCTAATAAAATTATATCTTTCATACCTAAAAAGAATATCACTATTCCGGAAATCAAACTTAATACGCCCTGAACCATATACTTTTTTAACTTCTCAGGACTGCTGTTTTTCCAGCTCAACAGCGGCGCAATGGCGATTAACAAAGCCATTAAAACAGCAGCCGGCGCGGCTAAGAGATTATAATAATCCGTTGACACATTAGAGGCTGTTCCGAACAAACCGGTTATAATGGGCGAAGATGTGCCCATAAAAGTATAAACTGCTAAAATAAGAATTACCAAAACTCCAAAGAATATGTAACTCTCCCGCGTAAAAAAAGCGGTCTGAACTTTTTCGCCTTTTACTTCTTTAATTCGGAAAAGAAATGTAAAAACCCCAATAATAAGAAAAAATAAAACAAAGGCGGTTAAATATAAAGTAAGCGTTGAAGCGCCAAAGGAGTGAACGGAAAAATCCGTAAGCACGCCGCTTCTTGTTAAAAATGTGCTGTAAAGAACAAGGATAAAAGTAAATAAAGCTAAAAATATATTTGTCTTTTTCATTCCCCCTTGTTTTCTCTGCACAATCATGCCGTGAATTAAGGCGAAAGAAATTAGCCAGGGAATTAAAGAACTATTTTCAACCGGGTCCCATCCCCAAAAGCCGCCCCATCCGAGGGTCGTATAAGCCCAATACGCGCCTAAAATAATGCCCGCCCCGATAGTCAAGCCTGCAAAAAGGGCAAAAGGGAAAGCTCCTTTTATCCAGCTTTCATAATCTCTTTTGATTAAGGCTGACATAGCATAAGCAAAAAGAATGGCGCTGGAGGCATAACCGGCAAACAAAACCGGCGGATGGATAGTCATCCAGGGATCCTGCAAAAGAGGATTAAGTCCGCTGCCGTCAACCGGCGTAACGCCGACTGCAAAGCGCATGGGATTTGCGTCCCATATATATGTAAACGGATTCTCTTTTATTAAAATCATAATAATAAAAGCCTGCGACAGATTCATGAAACACATTACCAGCGGTTCTTCTTCTTTACGCCAACGGATTATTGCCAATCCGTAAATTGATCCCAGCAGCGCCCATAACAAAAAAGTGCCTTCCTGCCCGGCCCAAAAAGTTGAAATTAAATAATAAAGCGCTAAATCTTTTGATGAATAACTAAAAACATAACTCCATTCAAACTTGTGAGCAATAATTCCCCACATAAGCAGCGCCGATTGAAATGCAATTAAGACGCCGGCGGTGTAAAATCCCAGCCGGGCAATCTTTAATAATGATTCTTCCTGTCTGCCGTAATATAAAAAATAAGCTACCGCGCTTACTATAAGAAAAATTAAAGTGAGAGAAGTTGCCATAATTCCAATAATCATACCTGCGTTCCTTCCTTTTGATACTTAGAGGGGCACTTAACTAAAATTGATTCGGCATGAAAACTGCCGTTATAATACTTACCGATACACACCACGTGATTAGCCTGCTCAAAATTGCCGGGTTTTGCGCCGCCGTAAATAACCTGCATAACGTCGCCTTTATCATCGCGTAATTTGAACATAAAAACATTTTTTTGCACATCGTAATTACCGCTGTCTACGCGCTCGCCTTTTACCTGAACAATACTCTGCCCTTTTTTGGCGTCTGCAATAGAAACATAAGGCGTAAGATTGGACTTAAAAGAAACGGCGGCCCAAATTGTAAAAAGAATGATTATTATTCCGCCAATAATATATTTAGATTTCATTTTATATTGCTCCTAATTGTAAAAGCTAACAAAAGATATTAAATTTTTTTGCCACTAAGACACTAAGGCACAAAGAAAAAAATAATTTATTGCATAGTCCCTAAATCGGACAATGTATTATTAAAATAGATACTGAATTCTGATCGGAACACAATGTAGATTCCGGCTTGTCGGAAATACTGGATAAAGAAACTTGATCATCCCTGCAAAAACGGGATTTCCAACCAGTATCGAGTATCCCCGCAAAAGCGGGATTTACGCTCCGCTCCAACAAGTATCATTTTCATTAATTCCCCCCAATACATCGGGGGGGACATAGCTATGTTCAATTTGACATAACGCCATCTAATCCCAAACGGTTGTATTCAGGAGGCGGGATAAACTATTTAATTTTGGAATATTCATTAACAAGGATAGGAGCTAAAAATGAGAATTATAACGGCATTCATTTTTACTCTTCTAATAATTAATTTTGCTAACTCTGCTTCACTTTCGGAATATTTTCATCACGATATTCCACAGCCGGTTTTGTTAGGTGAAACTGCGCGGATTGAACTGCAAAGTTTTACGGGTCATAAAAATTACTATAATGGCGCTCTATTTTATAGAATGCAGGGCGAAAGTGATTTCCATTCATTAAAAATGAACGAAGAAGGCTTTATTCTATACGCAGAGATTGATACAAAAAAATTACGCCCTGGAAATATAGAGTACTATTTTGCTTTTCAAACCTCTGCCGGGGAAGCCGCATATCTGCCGGAGACAGCTCCCAGATCGGGTTTTTATCAACTAAGGATTTTACCCGCTAAAGGACAGCAAAAGGATTCCGGTAAAAATCTACTCGAAATTCTTTTGCTTACTCCCGAGCCAAATGAAACAATCAATCCCGAAGATTTCATTATAGCTTTATCCATCCCCCTTGACACTAAAGATATTAACAGCTTAAAATATCGTCTTTTAATTGACGGCGTTGATTACTCGAAATATCTAAAAAGCGAAGGGAACTTAATTACTTTTGATCCTCAAACTTTTCGCAGCGGATTACATAACGCCGAATTTAAAGTGATTAACGCTGCCGGAAGCGCTGTAGGGGAAAAACAATGGTCTTTCCGTTTAAGCGGGCAGCCTTCAAAGGGAAAAGGATTTAATTCCCAAACATCCATATTTTTAGACAACCGCTATCAAAACATTTCTGAAAAATCTGATGATTATTTCCGCAGCGGCGTTGATTTTTCCGGGAGTTACAAAAAGTTTAATTTCCGCACACGGTTTTTAATCAGTTCCGAAGAAGCTTCCGACCGGCAGCCTGTTAATATATATTCTATCAATATTCTTTATAATTTTACATCCGCCACTAAAATTTACTTAAAGGGCGGCGACCTGTTTACAAATTATAATCCGCTTGTATTTTGGAATAAACGCATACGCGGCTTCGGCGCCGGCTTTAAATCTAAATATTTCAATTTGGATATTACTTACGGGCAAAATGCCCGGGCGGTTGAAGGCAAAGCGGTTATGGTCGAAAGAGCTACATCCGATACCACCACAGCCCTGCAGGATTCAACCACCCAATATGGCGTTTACAAACAGACTTTTTTCGGAATCAGACCGCAATTTAATTTTGGCAGGCATGTCAGTTGGGCTTTAAATTTAGTTAACGGTAAAGACGATCCGAATTCCATTCAGTATGCCGGTAATCCTAAAGAGTCTTTAGTACTCGGCACTACTTTAAAACTAAATTTTCATCAAAACCGCATTTCATTTTTGGGTAGTTTCCAGGCTAGTATTAAAAATGAAGATGCAGCCGGCACAGTTGAGTTTGATACATTAGCTGAAAAATTTAATTTAACGGGATCGGAAAAAGATTTAGCCGAAACATTTTATAATATTTTGGATAAAACAGGTTTCTTGACATTAAGTCCGGGGCTGGCGCCAATACCAAGCCTTGCTATGCAGTTTGAAACGCAGCTTAAATATTATAATCACTTTTTTAGATTTACCTATAAAAAAATCGACACAGAATATTCAACTCCGGGCAATCCTTATTTATTAAAAGATATCGCGGGCATTTTTATTAATGATAATATTCGTTTACTTAAAAATCAGGTGTTTTTAAATCTGTATTTCAAATCATATAATGATAATCTGTCCCAGGGAAACGCCAAAACAAAAAACGTCGACGTCGGAGGCTCAATTTCATATTTTCCGTTTCAAAATATACCAAGCATAACGCTTACTTACGGCAACTTGTCCCGCAATAATGATATTGATCCAACCTCTGCTGATTCTATATTTTTTAAGGAAGATAATACAACCCAAAGAATAGGCATATCTTCCAGCTATAATTTTGCAACCGGGCCTATTCGCAACACAGCGACATTAAGCGCATCAAAATTTAAAAGAGACGACGGCGCTTATGACCAAAATCAATCTGATTTTACCTTATATACAATTGGGCTGCGAAACAAGTTTACTTTTCCCTTAACTTCCAAATTCAGCTTTACAAAAACTGCAAGCAGTTTATACAGAACGTCCGTTGATACAACGACAAGTGAACTTTATGAAGCGACTACGGATATACAAAAATTTTTCATGGGTTTTGATTATTCATTCAAAAAAGTTATTAATAAAAGCGATATAAAACCTTTCCTAAATATGACCATCCAAAAAATCAGCAATAACGACTCTTCTGTGGATGATTATAATCGCACTAATTATACAGCCGGCATTTACGCAAGGAATCCTAAATACGGCAATCTTTCTTTACGTTATGATTATATTAATTTTGGCGATCGCGTTGACTGGAACGATAATATTATCAGCGCCCGTTATGAAATAAATTTTTAATTAACTTAACGCGGCAGATATTGATATGAAAATTTCTAAGAAATTAACCAACGTTTTTACCGTTACAGGGATTTCGGTTTTTACGATTATCCTCGCTCTTTCCATAAGTTATACTACTATGCTGCAAACTATTGAATTGAAATTATTGGATTTTCGATTCGGTTTGCGCGGCGTAGAGTCTCTCGAAGACCCGCCCATTGTAATTATTGGCATTGACGATCAATCCGATGAATCCACTCCGCACCGTTGGCCCTGGCCGAGGTCATATTTTGCTCATGTTATCGAAAACCTTGAAGAAGCGGGCGCCGCTGTTATTGGGGTGGACGTTATTTTTGAACAACCCGATAAATATGGGCAAGAATCTGATGACGAACTTGCCGCAGTTTTAAAAAAATACGACAATATTGTTTTGACCGGCAAACTGCTGCGTATGATGCATACATACAAAACATACAGCACAATAATACCGCCTTATGAAAAATTTATAGAAAACACAAATACGCCGTGGGGGCTGGTAGCGATTGAGGCTGATATCGACGGGTTTTACCGGCGCTATTCTGTGGGACAGGTTTACAATGATTCGCTTATACCGTCCTTTGCCGCTGAAGTTATCCGCTTATATCAACGTAACAATCAAAAAAAATATCTTAAAGCTGACGAATCCTTTTTTTATTTAGGCGACCTTAAAATTCCAAAATATGATATTCATAGTATGCTGATAAATTTTATCGGGCCAGAACGAAGTTTTCCTTATTATCCATTTGATAATGTTTTAGACGACGAAGACTTTGATTTATTAGAAGATTATGATCTTGATACATTTGACGACCCCGGAGACGTTGAATTAGGCATTCCTCCCGGTTTGAAATATTCCGGTAAATTGACAGATAAAATCGTGCTGATCGGCTCGACCATGCATGAGCTGCACGATAATTTTCCTACTCCCTTCCTGGAATACCTTACTTCCGAAGGCGTTAAAGTAAAAGCTGAAACGCCAGGCGTGGAAATTCACGCTAACGCAATCTTAACTATATTAAGGAATAACTATTTAAATGAACCGCCAGAATATTTTATTTTTATAATCATAATATTTCTTGCTATTTTAATTTTTGTACTCACACGCTTTTTACCTACCGGATGGGGCAGCGTGGCTGTTTTAGGATTAACGGCTTTATATGTAGCAATAGCAAT
>JAUXGF010000139.1 GCA_030622395.1 Calditrichaceae bacterium | reverse complement strand
TCGGTAAAATCTATAATAGCAGAGTCTTTTAGTTTTTTTTGATACTTTTTTACATCCAATTTTGTAAATACTTCATCAACGCCTGAAACACGCGTCATCCATTTATCAGAGTGATCTTCCCACCAGTTATCTCCGCCGAAAATTTTATCTAATAATTTGCCAAAATCTAAAAACCTGCCGTTAAAGCTAAAAAAAATGGGCTCAACCGCAGAAAAGTAAAGTTCGTATTTCCCTTTTTTTAACTTAACATTTCCATCAAATTCACGATTCCATTTATTCCACCATGATTTTTCTGTATTTTCAATTGTCATACGCCAAACCATTTTACGAGTGTCAGCGTCAATAATCCAGGCGTAAGCGAACAAGTTGTGTTTATCTTCATGATAATCGTAGATACGCTTAATCATTTTATCATCTCCCGAGCCTACGGCTTTGATATGCACCGTCTTGTCGGAATTAAGCGCAAATCCCATAAAGTGTATCTGCCCGCGATCCAGGTTTTTTAATTCCAGCGTCTGTTCTTGTGCAAATAAAGTTTGAAAAATTAACGCAAGAATCGCAAAAACATATATATTAAACTTAGCCTTAAACATATACTTCCAACTTTCATTAAAATGGTTTGCTTAATCTGAACGTAATGACTATCGGATCCATGCCAGTATCTGTTCTTTTAGCAATACTTAAGCGGCAGCGACCGGATGAACTGGTTAACGCCACGCCAAAGTCGCATTTTATGTCATTCCATTTCAAATGTGAAAAGCCCTCATGCCCTTTAGCCGTCCACTCATTTTTATCTGCAAGATTGTTTGTAAACCAGGCTGCGCCTAAATCTAAAAATGTAACGTATCTGATTCCATCAAAAAACAAGAAATTGCTGGTGAATATTTTCGGGCTGATATTATATTCAAAATTTGCCAGAAGCATGCGATTGCCTGAAAACTCTTTATAATCAAAACCGCGTAATGTGCTTATACCGCCGATTTTATACGTTTTTTGCAGCGGCAGATTCCCCGCGGACGAACCTGCTTTAAAGCGCATATCTATTCGTTCGTATCTACCGAAAGTTTGATAGCGGCGTAATTCAAAAATATATTGATTAAAAGAAAAATCGCTGTTTAATTTGGAATTAGATGTTTCCACTGAAATTTTACCATACCATCCGCGTACGGGCAGGTCTTTGTTATTTCGCGTATCTAAATACAACTCACCGTAAATACTGCGCATATAACCATCGTCAATTGCCGGGTTCCCCGCAAATTTTTTATCGCCGCCAAACAATGCCCAATCAATATTTTTTTCTACAGATTCATATTTATCATTGCGATAAGCCAGCGTACTTTTTAAGAAAATGGATAAATTTTGGCTGATATGTAATTCATAGCCGTTTCTGCGGTAAAAATCTTGAAAATCTTCGTGTATAAAAAAGGCTGCCAGACTGTTTTCCGTAGGCGTTATAAGCCAATTGTCTTTTGTGTCGGTTAAATCATAAAACTTACCGCCGATCTCGAAACGAAAATCTTTTTGATTAAAAAGCCAGCGATCAACGCCAAGTTCGTAGCGCCAGCATTTCTCTTCAAAACTATAACCTCCAAATCCGTGCGGTGAAAAATAATTATACTTACCTCTGATTTTTTTGGGGATTGCCATTCCTAAAAACAAACCCTGTACACGATTATAGCGGATTAGAAAGGGATCATCCCATTTTCCTAAAGGAAGAGTGCTGTATGAGCGGCGATAATCTTTAGGTATATATTTATAATCCCAACTTTTAAAATCCTCATCATGAACATCGAAATCGCGGTCCCATTCATGGCGCGAAAAAAGATTTTTAACTTTAGTTTCAATTTGATTGCCGGAAACAGCGCTTTTTTCATTTTGATAAATACGTCCGTTAATACTTGTAACACAGCCGTTAATTACGGCGTCTGTTTTAATGTAGATATTACCTAAAATTACTAAGACGTCGCCGTCAATTTCACCTTTTACAGTCAAGTCTCCGTCAGTTACAATGACGTTTCCGTCGATTGTTGTGTCTTCATCAATAACTGTGTTTTTAGTATAACGGTAATCTTTATTTTCTTTGTTTAAGATATATTTTTCATAGGCTTGTTTTTCTATTTTATTAGACGGGATAGAAAAGTCTTCGTCAAAATCCTGTGCAAAACCGCTTGTTGAGAACATAATTGAAAGCAACATTACAATGAAAGAAATAAACACTTTTTTACAAAACATCTTTCCTCCTAAGCCATTAATTTGTTTACTTTAGGTTTACGTTAATAATTTAAGAAAGTTACGTATCACTTTTCAATGATTAATCAA
Source organism: Calditrichaceae bacterium (assembly GCA_030622395.1). GTDB lineage: Bacteria > Calditrichota > Calditrichia > Calditrichales > Calditrichaceae > JAUXGF01. The sequence continues at coordinate 4,907 of JAUXGF010000139.1, read as the reverse complement.
TATTTAGTAATATGACAAATTTTCAAATTTATTTTTAACCTAAATTAGCTATCCACAATATAAACAAAAAAATCAAATATATAAAAAGAATGACAATAGGAAACCAATATTATTAGCTGCAATATCTTTTATTTGAATGGGCTGGTTTTGTATTACAAGCTGAAATATTTCCCATAAAACACCAATTACATTCCAGGCTGCCCATAATAATAAGAAAATCCGAATGTTCTTTTCCATAATAAAAAAGCTGGTTATTACCATTCCGATAAAAGCAAGAATGACATGTTCCAGTTTATCATAAACAAAAATAGTACCGTTTCGGGAAAGAAACGAATCTTCATGCCAGTAAATAAATAATTTTTTCAAAACAACCTCCAATTTTAAAAATATAGTAGAGCCTCAGTCACGGATGGAAAGCGTTATAAAGACCGTCCGCCTACACGGCGGCGCGCCGGCAGGCAGGGGAGGATGCAGGCCACTCCGCTCTTGTATCAGAGTTAAGCGTAGCGGCCTGCCTGCCTCTGGCATGATCTCTGATACATGCTGACAAATATATTTAATCATAACTACCGTTGCCTTTAACTTATAATATTATATTCTTTTTTCAAAACTCCGTTTTTATTAACGATAAAAATAGTAAATTATTACACAGGGTTTTCCTGTATATAAAGTTTGATTTTTAATAAATATCTTGAAATGAATTAAGTCAAAATTTTAAACCGTTACTTTTCCGGCAATAGGATATTTATTTAATAAAGTTTAAGCCCAATAGACCCGAATATTATATTGTGAGCCTAACTAATCCCAGAGCGTCGGGAAGAAATTTAGAACCAAGGGTTAGTTTCAATTAGAAACTTGGAATTAGGAATTCAAACCGGAAGCAATTCCCGATTCCAAGTTCCCGGTTATAGAGTTGTCACGATTTCGGAATAAAGAATATAAAGCGGATGCATAGTTTAATCTGATATTAAAATTGATTATAACTATTCTTCTAAGATGTTTTTTAAATATTATTGAAACTCTAATAATTTATATTAGTATGTATATTATTTATTAATAAAAGGTAAAAGGTACAATTTATGAAACTAATAATTTATTCTTTTGTGTTGTGTTTTTGTTTTACCGGACTCTTACTTAGCACAGCCCCTGCCGATCCGGTTGATTCTACATCAATTTCTTTTACTAAATTAGAGCCGGAACCTTATCACCGGCGTGTTGAACAATTGGTTACGCAATTATTGCTTCGCAATCATTATAAACATATACAAATCAACGATTCGCTTTCTTCACAAATGTTAGATCAATATATTAAAATACTCGATTATAACCGCTGCTACTTTCTGACGTCAGATATTGCCTTGTTTGAAAAGTACCGTTATCAACTTGATGATTCCCTGCGTTCGGGCAATGTTAATCCGGCTTATGCAATATTTAATATATTTCAGCAAAGATTTCTGGAACGTATGAATTATATCTTTAACTGTCTAAATCAGAAATTTGATTTTACCGTTGACGAATATCTTGAGTTTGACCGCTCTGAAGGGTCTTGGCTTAAAACAAAAACTCAGCTTGACAGCGTATGGTGCAAACGGTTAAAAAATGAAGCTTTAAATTTAAAATTAACCGGCAAAGAGCAGCGGGATATTTCAGAAACTTTGCAAAAGCGTTACAGAAATTTTCAAAAGCGCATTAATCAGCGCCAAAGCGAAGATATTTTCCAGTTGTATATGAATTCCTTTGCCCTATTATTTGATCCGCATACCAATTATATGTCTCCAAAACTCAGCGAGGATTTTAAAATTCAGATGAGCCATTCTCTTGAGGGCATCGGCGCTTTGTTGAGAACGGATAACGACTATACACAGGTAGTAAGAATTATCCCCGGTGGCCCTGCCGATAAAAGCGGGTTATTACAGGCTAATGACCGCATTACTTCAGTAGGTCAGGGGGAAGACGGGGAAATGGTTGACGTTATCGGCTGGCGTCTTGACGATGTAGTTCAGCTTATCCGGGGGCCTAAGTCAACTACTGTTCGTCTGCAAATTATTCCCGCCGACGCCGCTCTCGAAGACCCCTCGGTTAACATCCATATTGTGCGCGATAAGGTTAAATTAGAAGACCGTGCCGCAAAAAGCGATACGCTTGAGATTATGGACGAGGGGAGACTTTTTAAAATAGGCGTTATTGATATTCCGGATTTCTATTTTGATTTTGACGCTATGCGTAAAGGAGATAAAAATTATAAATGCACCACGCGCGATGTAACCCGGCTTCTTGGCGAGCTGCAATCCGCCGGCGTGGATGGCATTATCATCGATTTAAGGCAAAACGGCGGCGGCTTCTTAAATGAGGCAATTGATTTAACAGGGCTTTTCATTAAAGACGGACCCGTTGTGCAGGTGCGCCGATCGAATGGAAAGCTCAACATAGAACGCGATTTAGATTCGAATGTTTACTATGATGGACCGTTGGCTGTTTTAGTCGACCGCTTAAGCGCTTCAGCTTCTGAAATTTTTGCGGCTGCTATTCAGGATTATGGGAGAGGCATTATTATTGGAAATCAGACTTTTGGCAAAGGAACCGTCCAAAATGTAGTCAAGTTAAAACGCTTCTTTCCAGAAAGTAAATCCAAAAAAGGTCAGGTTAAATTGACAATCGCCAAGTTTTATCGAGTTAACGGAGGCAGCACACAGCATAAAGGCGTTCTGCCCGATATTGAGCTCCCATCACGCTTTACCGGTATGGAAATCGGAGAAAGCATTAACAAAACCGCTCTTTTATGGGATGAGATTAAACCTGTTTCTTTTAATAAATGTAATTTCAATTTTAATGATAATATTCAAACTCTTTATGCCCGGCATAAGGCGCGTATAGATAAAAATCGCAAATTTCAATATTTAATTGAAGATATCGAGAAATTAGAAAAAGACCGCGAGGAAAAATTCCTTTCATTGCAAGAAGAAAAACGTAAAAAGAAACGTGATGAGGCAGAAGCTAAAAAAACAGCCCGGGAAAAGGAAAAAGACGACGAGGATGAAAGCAAATTATCAATAAAAAATAAAGATCTCATAGTTATGGAAAGCGCTCATATTTTAAGCGATATGATACTGCTTTCTCAATAAAATAGATTGGGATTTTTATAATTATTCGATTAAATCATAGAAATTTTTTTTCATATTTTAAAAGCCGCTCTTTACGCCATAATCCTCCTGCGTAACCGGTTAACTTTCCGTTTGAGCCAATCACCCGGTGGCAGGGAATAATAATTGCAATCGGATTTCTCTTGTTTGCAGCCCCCACCGCTCTAACGGCTTTCCCATTGCCAACTGCTTTGGCAATATCCGAATATGAAGCTGTTTTACCATAAGGAATCTGCCGGAGCTGATTCCAAACTTTCTTTTGGAAGAGAGTGCCCTGCGGAGCAAAAGGTAAATCAAATTCGTGGCGTTTGCCCTCAAAATATTCATCAAGCTGATGAACAACTTCAGTCAAAAGGAAATGAGTATCATTTAAAAAATTATCCGCTTTTTTTTGAAAAGATACAGACTGCACTTTTTTATCCATAACGACTATTTTAATAGAACCGACTGCTGATTGATAAAAAGCTGTATAAGTTAACATGAATTTTTCTCCTATAAATATTTCTAAAAATATACAAAATATTTAAGACTGCTTAAAATTTAATATCCTTTTTATTTTATTTTTCAATTGGACACATCTGTGCATTGTTCGTTGAAGGCGGTATAGCCCATAGATTTTTATACGTAACTCTTAATGTAAAATGAAATTAATTTGTACTTTAACTAAATAAAAATCCTGTTGAAATAGGTGGGATGGTATAAATATTTTATATATATTTTAAAGAGAAGACTCTTTAATTACTCGTTCAAAGGTAGCCCTCAATTTTTGAGAATTAAACGGTTTTGTTAAATAGCTTTTTGCGCCGAGCTTCAAGGCTTTCAGTCCGGTAGCTTTGTCTTTTAGCGCCGTAACTATAACAATTTTGGACTCTTCATTTATTTGAATCATTTTTTTTAGCACATTTAAGCCGTTCATTCCGGGCATGGTTATATCAAGAGTAACTACGTCCGGTCTAAATTTTTCAAATAGCTCTAATGCCTTTGCTCCGTTATTTGCTGTTCCGACTACTTCAATATTATATGTATCAAGATAATACAATATAGCTTTTCTAATTATCGAAGAGTCATCAACTACTAATAATTTTACAGGATCATCGTTCATAATGCTATATATCTCTATTTTAATTATCACATGTTTTGATTACTAAATTTACAAAACTTTAACCCATTATACTAATAATAAAATTATTAAAAAGTAAAACCTCACTCACAGGTAGAAATCTATTCCACTAATCTCTGTAACGAGTTCTCTTACACCAATGAGTGAGAATATTACATTAAAAATTATTAAATAATTTTACGATAATTCACTAATTCATTAATTCAATTCTTCCTAATCAAGATAAACCAGAAATAATAAATTTCAAATAAAAAATTCAAATAATAAGGGACTACGGTTTAGGGTGGTAAGGCGCTATAAAGACCGTCCGCCTAAGGCGGATGGTCTTTGATACGTAGTGACGCTTTGTTAATCTTTGTAAGGAGTTTATATACCCGCCTGTGAGCTTCTACATAGTATGCGAAATTTTCGTTTCATTTTAAAGATTAATTTAGTAAAATACTTAAATAATTCAAAGACATAACAAAATATATTGTAAAGCCTTAATTTCTATTAGAGAATTTTAAGTGTATATTTAGGTTGACACAGAAGCGCCCTGACCGCTAACCGCTGCTATTATAAAAGTGGCGTGTAAAAACTAGTACAAAATTTCACCCATAACGGATATTTTTCTGTTAAAGTTATAAATTTCTTGATTTTACTTATGG
>JAUXGF010000310.1 GCA_030622395.1 Calditrichaceae bacterium | reverse complement strand
TATGCTATGCTGACTGACAATTTCTCCCCCTAATGCACCGTTAAACATTTTTAAATGATCCGGATTGATATTCTTCCACAAGGCATGATCCGCCTGAGTTGGAAATATGTATGAATCATATCCTCCGCGATCTTCATCTAATCTATATATAACATGGATGTCCAGGTCTTGCAGGATTTTAAACCCTTTTTCATCCTTAACGCCCAATTCCGGTTCCTGCAGAATCAATATACCGCCATCTTTGACGAATGCAGTCAGCGCATTAATCGACTTTGAGTAAGCCTTGTCCAGTCCGCCGGAATTAACGAACACCAATTGGGATTCCGTAATATTTTCCGGAAAAGTGTTATGCTTAATATTATGATTTGCAAAAAATTGAATTAATTCCCCTGAGGGATCATGAATACATAAAGCCGGTATATTTGATGAAGATGGTTTTTGAACCGGCGTAAATATAAATAACGGTTTTTCACTAAAGGCAATTTCCCGACCTTTTTCATCGATTAGTTTTGCGATAATTTTATACTTACCGTCAACTTTTGGAAATTCACAGGCGGCAAGAACTTTTTTGCGCCCACCCGTTTTTAAATCATATTGATTCTCAAATAATTTTTGCTTATGCGCACCGCTAAGGGAAATATGAAGATTAAATTTCTGATCATCCTGAGAATCGTTGAACAAATAAATGGGAATATCCCTATTTTTTCCTGCAAGAAAATGGCGGTCCCATAGCTCTATGCTGACGCCTAAAGGAGAAAAAGTATTTTTAAGAGCGGCAATAACCGGTTTGGGACGCAGCTCTTTTAACGAGCCTAAAAACCAGTTAGCCGTAGCGCCTCCATCTGCGCTTAAATAAACAAACGGCAAAATTGCATCCAGATCCAAACGCCGCCATAGTTCGGACAATTCACAAGCCAAAAATGCCTGATGCTTTAACAGGCGCTCTTTGGAAGGATTCTTTCCCAGCCACCGTTCCTTTACGATTTCCGTCAAATGCGTCGGCTTGGCTTCCGCATCCAGCCACCACCAGACATATTCATTAACCATCGTCGGTTTAGCGCTCTTTTGCAGATCAAAAATGGAACGGGAAAAACCAAATTTCTTATCATTTAAAACAGGTCCTAAAGAATAAATATAAGGATGATCCTCAGGAAAATCGTTAATTTCCCATGGACGGGTTGGGTCCAATTTTTTCAACCTTGGAATAATTTGATTGGTTATAGTTTCATTTTTCGATTCATTAAGCGCATCCCAAATAACGATGCTGGGATGATTGCAATTCTCTTTAATCCAAGCGTTGAATTCAGTTTCAATCTGTTCCGCGCTGCCGGTCGAAGTCCAGAACATCCATTCATCCTGCAGCATAATTCCGTATTCATCGGCGATATCGTACCATCGATTATAGGCGTGCCCGAGATGGAAACGGAAGAAAAACATGTTATTTTCTTTGGGAATATCAGCTAAAACTTTTTTTATCCAATCAAGATTCCAGGGCAGCTTGCCGCGCATTGAATCGGATAGCATCCGGTGAAAAGCGATATTGCCGCCAAAAAGCACGCGCCGTTTTCCATTCAAATAAAAACTTCCTTCCCGGATTTCAAACCGGCGCATACCAAATTGTATCGCCTGTTTATGAGCAAGATTTTTTTGATCATAAATCTCAACATTAAGTATGTATAAAAAAGGATGCTCCGGTGACCAGGGTTGAAAATCCGGAATATTAATTTTCAAATCTATAGTTGAAACTGAAGCGGGATATGTTTCAACCTTCAGCTTTTTGGATTCCGATACAACTTTGCCGCTCTTTTTTTCGCATACATTATATTGAATGGTAAATTCTTTTTTATGCGTGAAAATATTCTCAATATCAGAGTGAACTTTTATTAAACCCTGTTCAATATCGGGAATAATTTGCGTCCATTTGATCCGTCCGTTTCCGTAAAGATGCAGCCGGACGTCGCCCCAGATACCTGGTATCCATGATATTTTTTCAAAATCATTGCCCACTGCGCTGTGTTCAGGCAAAGTATGTTTTGCGCCGACCCGTACTAATAAAACATTTTTACCGAGTTTTTTAATAAACGGAGTCAAATCAAATTCCTGGCTTGTGTAACAAGGGATATCTGCGCCGATTTTATGATCATTTAACCAGACTTCGGTTCCATATTTTACCTGCTCTAATTGCAGATATATATTTTCAAAATTATCGTTTTCACTTAAGCTGAATTCTTTACGATACCAGAAATAGTCGAAACTTTGCCAATCAAATTTAGGATCTGCCACGTCTATCAATGCAGGGACGTTCACCTGATAATTATATTTTTCAGGTTTTTCTTTACCGGGTTGTAACTGCCATTGTCCGTTTAAACTTAATTTTTGATATTCCATTCCGGCCCCTTGTTTTGCCATAAAAAATAAGCACATCCAACAAAAAAGTAAAATAATTCCTTTTTGCATATATCACCTGTAAATTAATTTTGAGTTTATTTTAAGAACATAGTAAACAAATTAATTCTGAAAATTTAGGTTTCCCCGTCCCGACTGATTAGCGATTTTTCGGGTATGATTTATTAAATATGAGTCCCGATGGAGGGGAGAGTTAAAAGACTTTTACCGCAGGGACGCTTTTGGCGCATATAAACTATCATGTTCTGTAGAACGCAATAAACAATGAAAGCAGCCACAAAGGCTCTAAGGCTCTAAGTAGTTAAAAATTTAATTGTTTTTTCGTGTCTTGGTGTCTTCGTGGCATTCTACTTTCATATAAAAATATTATAACAATAATTAAATTTGACAATACCTTTTGAACCGCGCTGCCTACTGAATAAAAAGCATCTTTTTTGTTTCCTGAAAATCCGCCGCCTTTAATTGATAAAAATATACGCCGGAAGCAAGATTATTTGCTTTAAATTTCACTGTATGAAACCCTGCCGTTAATTTTTCCGAATCATAAATTAAAGCGACCCGCTCGCCTAACATATTAAACACTTCTAATGTAACAGGACAGCTTTTAGCAAGGGCAAAGCCGATAGTCGTTTGCGGATTAAATGGATTGGGATAATTCTGCTTTAAAGCATAGCTCCTGATGATCGGTTCATTTTCATCTTCAATGCCAACGACCCAGCCAATTGAATCCAACATTGCCGGAACTTCCGGATTTGACATAAATAGATCCCAGCAAAGTCCGGTGCGGTAGTTTTCGATCATTGGCGCAATCATCCCCTGATCAATGGCGAGATAGCTTGTAGCAAACCAGCTTTCATCTAAATTGAAGGCGTCTTTAAAACCAAATTCTCCCCACAGATCCGGACCGTAAGTAAAATAAAAATGATTCAAAGTCGCCTTGGATTTATCCGGGGTATAGGGCATGGCGCTGATAGCCGCCGTTGGTGTAATCGTTCCGTTATCACGAGCTTCCTGCGGCTCATGGGCATAAATAAAGCCCCATGGATTATCGCTGGCGGTAAGCCCCCAAACCCGTTCACTGTAACCGGTATGATCTTCGGGGTTCTCTATACAGTAGGCGCGGTTTATCAGGGAAATATTGCGGTTATTCTCGAAGTAATTACAATATTGATCGGATTTATTGCGCGGATCAAATCCTAAGTAGGAATAATGAGTGAAGAATAACGGTCCGCCGTGGGGCCAGCCTAGCCATTGTGTATAACCGTAATATTCATTGCCGTTCACATAATTGCTTCCGCCGCACCAGCCATCGTAATAAAGTGACGCGGGGACGGGATGGGTTGGCGAGGCAATGGCTAAAAGATAGACTATCATCGCTTCATTAAAACCATAGATAGGCATATTCATCTGCCAGCCGTAATTTGGCGACCAGTGCCAGTAAATGTGTTTGCCGTCTGTGTCTCCGCTGCGCCGGTACCAATCCCATTCTATGCTTTTCCATAATTGTGCAGCCCTGTTTCGTATTTCCACCTCTACGCTGTTAGCGCTGTCAAAATATTGACGTACAACCAGCAGCCCCTCGGCTACATAAGCGGTTTCTACAATATCGCCGCCATTGTCATACTGGCTAAAGGGAATTGTTTCACCGGTGGCGCCATTTATCCAGTGCGACCAGGCGCCATGATAACGTGGAGTTACATCTTGTATAAACTCTAAAATTTTAAGTACCCGGGCGGAAATGGAATCACGCGGCTCAAAGTTTCTTTCGGCGCCGACAACCAGTGTAATTAAACCAAAACCGGTTCCACCCGAGGTGCAGGTTTCATCCGATCCCTTTCGTTCTCTGGCTAAACCGCTGACCGGATGCCCGTAATCATATAAGTACCGGAAAGCCGCCTCCTGCACCGATGTTAGCAGTTCTTCCTCACTCATGGCGTATGACACAGCCGATACGGTATCGGAAGATCCCGATTCTTCATAATCTTCGTTTATCGCTATAACATAGTAGAAGCAGGTTCGATTATTTTCCCCTAAATAGTCGCAGTACAAGTG
>JAUXGF010000458.1 GCA_030622395.1 Calditrichaceae bacterium | reverse complement strand
TCTAAAAATAAGGATGGAATAGAAAAACAATTAAATTAGTAAATTCAGGAGGTATTAAAGTTGCCCCCCTAAATTTGCAACTGAGCCGATTTATACGCCAGCGGGTCACGCCAGAAGGCGGATTATCCTACCGGCTAACGCATCCGCCAATCAGCCGGCAGGCAGATTCGCCCACCGGCGAACCGGCGCGATCGGGAGAGAAATCTTACAACCTTTGGGATTATTGAAGTTACAGATTTCTCCCCGAACCATCGGGATCGCGCCACAGGCGTCCCTGTGGGAAAATGACAGAAAAAGCGTTTTTTCGTTTAGGCACTAATTATGTGGTTTAGAGGTTAGGATCTTTTCAAAAAGAATATTTTAGCCGCAAAAACAACGAATTGCCCATATCTCCATATTCAGTCAAATCACCGCCGCAAGAAATGAAACCGATTGCCGTAAAATCAAGATTTGTAACAACCGACCAGGTTAACGAAGGCACGATAATCGACGATTTATCATCGGGATTATAAATACCGAAAAGCGTTCCCCGTATCAAAGGCATAATATCGCAGGCGAATTCTTGATAGAGCTGCCAGCGGGCAGGGGACAGCATACCCGCTTCCAAAGTCTGCATCATAAAAACTCCGGCATTTTTTGTTTTGCCGTTGCTGTTGTAAAGCGCTTCAGTGTGAATATACAATGTATTGGTGAAAGTGTAATCTCCTGAAAGCACGGCGCTGAAAGCGGTTTTATCGTATTCGGTTAAATTGCTTCCATGGTAATTTGGAAGCGGGTATTTTGTTGGCGCTCCTTTACTTGGCGCCTCGCTTATTTTAACCTCCCCGCGGAAACCGCCTCCTGAGATATTGCCGCTCCAGGCGCCGCCTAATATTTTTCTGTTATTTTGGAGAGCCGCTATTACAAAAAAATCATATTGCCAGGCATTTATCGACCATAATCCGGAAATGGTACGGCTGTATTTATTCTTACCCGGTTTATAGGCTGCTTCAACTTTGGTTACCGCGCCGGTGTAATACTGAACGCGCAGGGCGTCGGCTCCCGGTTTCTCCTCGTAATCAAACTCAAGAATGGACATCGGGTTAAATAAATCTATGATATTCCATACCAGACTCGTACCCCAGGCAATACGCTGCCTGCCGACTGTTATTTGGAAATCGTCTTTTATATAATCAAGATACAGCCGGTCAATCTCAGCGTATCCCAATGATTCCTTTCCGTCCCATAATTCGGCGTCCAATTGCGCATACTCGTAAGCGCTTTTTATTTGATCCTTAAAACCCGGTATTTTTTCTAACGATTCTCCGTAAAATCCGCGCCAGCGTAATTCCATTGCGCCGGTCAGCGATTCGGCAGGATACCAGCGTGTGTTCAGTCGGCAGTGTAATATATGATCGTTTAACCTTTCATTCACAAACGGTGATTTTGACGTTATAAAAAGATATTTTGCATAGCCGTAGTAATCGAATGTACCTTTGGCTAATGAGAATAATGGAAATAATAATAGAAATAATATTTTTTTCATATAAACTCACATGGGCTTCCGCCCTTAACAAAGTATGCACGAATGTGTCCCGTAATTCGGGAAAAGTTTTGTGTTTTTTCTACCCATCCCTGCTTGCATCCCGATACTTCGGGGTAACCCTTCCCTAATACAAATAGGGAAGGGGAAAGATTTGATGATTTAAAAGTCCCCCTCTATTTCTTAAAGAGAGGGGGATTTAGGGGGTGAGTTGAAAGACTCTCATATTTAAAATTTCAAGATTAATGGAACACGGATGACACGGATTTAACGGATTTGCACAGATTTATTTCTTATGACTTGAATAATTTTTTCAGTTACTTTTGTATCTTCTATCTTTTAAATAATCGGTGTAAATCCGCCTGATCCGTGTCATCCGCGTTCTATCTTTAATTTACAACACCAGATTTTACCGCTCCGTCTTCCAGCGTTACAACCCGCCGGGCGCGTTTAATAACTTTAGCGTCGTGCGTGGAAAAAATGAAAGTCATGTTATACTTTTCATTTAGCTCTTCCATCAAATCCAGCAGCGATTCAGCGGTGACGGAATCCAGGTTTGCCGTCGGTTCATCGGCAAGGACAAAGTTGGGGTGCGAAGCTAAAGCCCGCGCAACTGCAACGCGCTGCTGCTGCCCGCCGGATAGCTGCGAGGGACGGGTATTAATTCTATCGCCCAATCCGACAGATTCTAATAATTCAACCGCTCTTTTTTCTCTTTCTTCTTTGGAAACGCCCTGTAAAAGCATAATGAATTCCACATTTTCTTTTGCCGTAAATACAGGTATCAGGTTGTATGCCTGAAAGACAAAACCTATATGACGAAGCCGGTAATCGATTAAAGCTCCGGATTTCAGGGATGCAATATCGCTGCCGTCGATAACAACACTGCCCTTGGTAGGTTTGTCAAGACCGCCGATGATATTCAGCAATGTAGTTTTGCCGGAACCGGATGGGCCCACTATGGCTGTAAACTCCTTGTTTTCAATTGTGAGATTAACATTATTGACCGCGTGAACCGGAACTGCGCTTGTATTATAAATTTTGTCTATATTATTTAATTCGATAAGAGCCATTTTGATTTTCTCCTTAAATTTATATGTTGATTGTATCCCGATCTATTAATAAAGATTTGCCACTAAGCCACAAAGACACAAAGAATTAAGAACATAGTAAACAAATTCACCCTGTTAAATAAAAAATTAATATGATTGGAAAATACGCAAACATATTATTTAACGGGGTAAATTAATGAAAATGATACTTGCATCTTT
>JAUXGF010000135.1 GCA_030622395.1 Calditrichaceae bacterium | reverse complement strand
GAAAGCCGCCTTAAGCCTTCAGGAATGGATAGATGGTTTTAAGAATATGTTTTATAAAAACAAAATAAAATATTATTTTTCTAAAAACAGGATAGCGGTTTTTAAAACTTTGTTTTTGATTATTATTTGTAAATTTCTCAATAAATTATTCATTTTACTTGAACATGTTTAATTTTATAGTAGATTTCTACAAGTAATTATTCAATTTTAAAAACAGGAGCTTAAGATGTCGTTTGAATTAATTGATGATGAGAAAAAATTCCTGCTTAGCCTGGCCCGGAAAACTATTGGCGGTTTTTTAAATGGAAAAAAACCGCAGAACACCGGTTATTTTTCAGAAAATTTAAAAACAAAATCCGGTGCGTTTGTTACTTTAACTATTGAACATAATTTACGCGGCTGTATCGGTTATGTGCAGGGTTACAAAGCGCTTCAAGATTCCATTTCAGACCTGGCGGTTTCCTCAGCTTTTAATGATCCGCGCTTCCCGTCTCTTACAAAAAATGAATTTAATGATATTGAAATCGAGATTTCTGTTTTGACTCCATTGACTAAAGTCAAAGATATTTCCGAAATCGAAATCGGGCGGGACGGATTAATCATAAAAAAATATCCTTGTGAAGGACTTTTACTGCCCCAGGTGGCGACCGAGTATAATTGGAATGTGCAGACATTTTTAGAGCATACTTGCAATAAGGCCGGATTGCCTTCAAGCGCATGGAAGGATAAAGACACAGAAATTTTTAAATTTTCGGCAATAATTTTCAAAGAAAGCGACTTCACGGATTTATGCAGTTAGAAAAACAATTAAACAAATATTTCGGCTTTAAAACTTTCCGCGGAAAACAAAAGGCGGTAATAGAATGCCTGCTTAAGGAAAAACATGCTATGGCAATTATGCCTACCGGCTCGGGCAAATCTATTCTTTACCAATTACCGGCTTTACTTTCACCGGAATTAACTATCGTTATTTCACCGCTCATTGCGCTGATGAAAGATCAGGTCGACGGTTTGACGAAACGCGCTATAGACGCAGCTTTTATAAATTCTTCCTTAGGTAAAAAGGAACGTGAAAAGCGATATGAAAACCTTGCCCATGGGGAATATAAAATATTGTACGTAACGCCGGAGCGCTTTCGTAAAAGTGAATTTGTAGAAATTATACACAAGCGTAAAATCAGCTTATTAGCGGTAGATGAAGCGCACTGCATCAGTCAATGGGGACATGATTTCAGACCCGATTACACGCGTCTCAAAGAGTTCCGCCGGATAATGGGCAATCCAACGACAATTGCTTTAACTTCCACAGCCACGCCGGAAGTCCAAAAAGATATTATAAAGGAATTGGGGCTAACAGAGGAGCAAGTATCGCTTTTTCATGAAGGGATCGACCGTCCTAATTTATGGTTGGAAGTTCAGCCTCTGTGGGGCGAAGATGAAAAATTAGCCGCTATCTGCAAAATAATAAAAGAGCGCCCCGGCAGCGGCATTATATATTTTTCATTAATTAAAGATTTAAAGGATATGAGCGAACTGCTGCGCCGCCGGAAAATTAAACACTTAAAATATCATGGCGATCTTGATACACCGGAACGCAAGCATGTTCAAAACAAGTTTATGCAAGGGAAAAATCAACTGGTTTTGGCTACTAATGCCTTTGGTATGGGAATTGACAAAGAAGACATACGGTTTGTTATTCACGCCCAAATACCGGGATCTATAGAATCATACTATCAAGAAATAGGACGCGCCGGCAGGGATGAGAAGGAATCAACCTGTACGCTTTTATATGATGAACAGGATTTGAACATCCAAATGGAGTTTATAAAATGGAATAATCCGGAAGCCGAATTTTATTACCGGGCTTACCGGCTGCTTTTATCGGATATTGAACGGATTAACGGGGAAGGGTTGGATTACTTCAAAGAGCAGCTCACTTATAAAAACCGGCATGATTACCGCGCTGAAACGGTATTGTCTCTTTTTGAGCGCTGGGCTGTAACAGACGGATCCATCGAGCAGAAAAACCTTGTTTTAATTTCCGGTTTGCCGGATCAGTTAGCCAGCCAGGATTTTTTAGAAAGCAAGCTTAAAAATGAACGGGAAAAGCTGTATAAAATGATGCTTTATGCAAAATTAGAGACATGCCGAAAAGCGTATATCCATCAATATTTCGGATTGGAGCATCAGAGCAAATGCATGACTTGCGATAATGATTGATAGGTGCTTAAGACCGCTTTTTTAGAGCTCTCTTTTTTGTTGTTCTCTTTAGTCTAAGAAATAAATTATGCCTGCCAATGATCGCCATGATTTTCGCCGACATATTTATCTTTGGGAAAAAGGCGCTGGTAAATAATATCGCTTAAATTTATTGCTTCATTAGAATAAGGGTTTATTTCGCGGTTGTAAAATTCTTCATCTATCAGACTGGAAGCTTCTTTCCAGGTGCTTAATTGATTAATCGAACTTATAAAATCAATAAATTCTTTCTCTTTTTTCTTAAACAACTTTTTAATGATCTTTTTTCGTGTCCTGCCCTTAATCATATTATCAAGACTTTCTAACGGTATATCCGATGAAATCTGTTTAGCGACATAATCCGCCAGATCCTGCGCCACATCCCCTTTCTTTTCAACAGACGGCTCTTCAACTGCGACTTCTTCTTCCACTTCCTCTTCTTCTTCTTCCTCCTCCTCTACCTCTTCTTCTATTTGTGCAGTATCAGGCTTCATTTCCTGTACTTCAATTTCATCCACAGCTACTTCAGGCTTACTGGTTTCAATATCCTCTAATTCGTCATAAGTTTTAATCTCTGCCTTTTCCTCAGCTTCTTCAACTTCCTCTTCCTCAATACCGGGAATTTTGCCCTCGCGCAGCATAGTTTCAATTTCTTCAAAAGTCAACTCGCTCAGTTCGGTTTCCTTACGTAAACGGTCAACCAATTCAGCATAATCATCAAGATTACGGTCGTGTAAGGTAGTATGCAGCACATCAACAGACAGATTATTTATTTTTTCCCCCTGGGCTTCTTCAAAAGATGAAATAGCCGTTTTGATTATTTTAAGAGTAGTATCTAACCTGTTTTCAGCAAACGCCTTTTCATCAATCTGATTAATCAAATCAATAAATTGATCCTGAGAGATTTCTCTTAAATATTTAAGATTGAAATAATCAGAAATGGCGTTTTTATAATACTCATATTTGAAAAAATACTTTAATGTATCGTATATTTCCATTGTTGAAACTATTTTGCTGTCTCTAAAAAGAAACTGGCTTAACGTGCGGTGTGGTTCAATCAGATAATTCATTTCCAATTTAACGGCGCGCTCTAAAAGCTGATTAAATTTATTTACATGAAAGGTGGCATTCTGTTTTAAATGATCAAAAATTTGATCAATCAACATTCTAACTTCGGGCATGTCATAATCAAAACGCTCATTAGAAGTAAATTTTTCTTCTTCTTCGCGAATCCATAATTCCACTTCCTGGTTAAAAAAATGTTTAATAGAATCCGGGATGTCCCGCGTTATAAGATAAGCTATGGGGATTACCGTCATCTTATCATCAGTAATAACATCTCTTTTTATCCGACTAATAAACACATCTATAATTTCATCTATCATACTATCCGCCTTCTTTTTTATTTAACTGTTAATGACTTGTAAATATAAAGGCTATTAAATAATCTATCAAGAATTATTTATCAAATATTGTAAAGCCTCACGGGTGGGGGAGAACTCGTTACAGAGATTATCGAAATAATCACCCCACTCTTGTATCAGAGTTAAGCGCAGCGGCCTGCCTGCCTATGGCACGGTCTCTGATATGTAGTGACGCTTTGCTAATCTTTTCACGCAGTGACCCCTACGGGGATTCTTTAATCTTCTTCCTAATTCCTACTTCCTACTTCTTACTTCCCACTTCTTTCACTCCCCACCGCTGATAAACTTGACCCAAACCTTCCTGCTGCGCGGTCCGTCGAACTCGCAAAAATAAATCCCCTGCCATGTGCCGAGCTGCAACTGCCCGTTTTCGATGATAATCATTTCCGATGCGCCAAAAAGAGAAGTCTTTATATGCGCCGCAGAATTGCCTTCAAAATGATGGTAACCGTCGTCAAAAGGGATAACTTTATTAATTTCAAAAAGCATATCCCGTTGTACATCCGGATCGGCGTTTTCATTTATAGTAACCGCCGCAGTTGTATGAGGAACAAAAACAACAGCTATGCCGCTTTGAATATTCTTTCGGCTTAATAGCTCATTTACTTTACCGGTAATATTAATTAACTGAGTACGGCTGCCTGTTTTAACAGAAATAGTTTCCAATTGTTAGTTCCTTTATATAGTATTAATTTTTTCCAATACATTAGGATAGCCTCTAAGACACTAAGGCACAAAAAAGGATAATTAGTGTCTGAAAGAAAGAACGCTTTTTCGTTCAGGCGCTAATTAATAAAACTTTGAGTCTTAGTGCCTTGGCGGCAAAAATTAATTCATCCAAAAATCAGGGTCTGAGTTTAAACTACATGGTATCTAATTCGTAATTCGTAATTCTCTTCCCGCTTTACTATGTTTTTAATTTCTTCTTCTTTGCCGCCGGAAAAAGTATATTATTTAAAATCAAACGATAACCGGGAGAATTCTTATGCAGATTCAATTCCGTCGGCGGATCTCCGACCCTGTGCGTATAGTCTTCCGGGTCATGACCGCCGTAAAAAGTAAATGTGCCCTTGCCGCAGTTCCCATGAATATATTTGACTTCATTAGTCCCTTCTATTTTTCCCATAATAATCAGTGAAGATTTAATTTTCTCTTCGCGGAACATTGTTGTCTGTCCCATAAATCCCTTAACAACGCTTACATGATTTTGAGTTAACATAGCAGGCACAGGATCGTATTTAGCGGAAAATTCAAATAATGTAAAATAATCCGTTTCCGGGTCGCGCAGGCGCGGCATATTACTCGGTGGAACATCAATATCCGAAAATTCATAAACACCGGGATTACTAATAAGATTGAAATTCTGAAAAGCTAACGTTTTACTAAAATCAAGCTTAGATTCATAATCAGGATCGATTGGATCGCCGTCGAAAACAACGTCGCAAATATCCGTTTTTTCGGCTGACAGGGCTATATCCAAAGCGTCGGTTGCCGAGCACATGGCAAAGAGGAAACCTCCGCTTTCCACGTATCGTTTTATTTCCCTTGCCACAGCCCCTTTTTCTTTGCTCACTTTTTTAAAGCCTAACTCCGCCGCTAATTTTTCCGATTCTAACTGCCGTTTTATATACCAGGTCTCATTCCGGAATGCGCCCCAAAATTTTCCGTACTGACCCGTAAAATCTTCATGATGCAAATGCAGCCAATCATATTTATCCAAGATGCCGCTTAGTACCTTACGATCATAAATGACGTCATACTCAATCTCCGAATAAGTTAAAGCTAAGGTTACGGCGTCATCCCATGGCCGGAAGCCGGGCGGCGAGTAAACCGCTATAGTCGGAGCCTTTTCCAGTAATACCCGCTCCATGTTGTTATTTTCTATCTCGGCATAAATTTGATTTACTTTTACAGCGTCGATTGTTTCATATTTTACACCGCGCAGCCGGCATTCATTACGATACAACTCACTGTCTGTAAAAAGGAATGAACCGCCCCGATAGTTCAACAGCCATTCTACATTAACTTCATTTTTTAAAACAAAATAAGCTGCGCCGTAAGCTTTTAAATGATCCGTTTGCGCCAGATCCATTGGGATCAGCAGATACTGGGCTGCCGCCGTGTTTAACAAAACCGTGGTCAATAATACAATTAACTTTCCTTTCATGGCAGTTTTGTTTCCTTTAATTTCGCAGTTAATGCCCGCGCCTTCTCCCTGGCTTGTTCCAGGTAAAAACTGGCCGGATAGTCGACTAATATTATCCGGTAATTATCTAAGGCTTGTTTATAATCCTGCTTTTTATTATATATATCCGCTAATAAAAAATAGGCTTTGTCTATGTTGCGGTCATCTTTATAGCTTGTCGTAAATTTATTCAAAATATTTTGTCCGTCTTCCAACTTATCTAATTTTATATAAATTAAAGCCGCTTCAATTCCGGCTAAAGGGCCGATTTCCTTCTGATCTTCAAATAATCCGGCAAATATTTTTGCGGCTTCCGATTGTTTTTGCCGGCGTTCTAAAAGTCCGGCGGCGCTAAACTGCGCCAAGGCTGTCGAATCGCTAATATATTGTTCGATAGTAATTATGCGTTCCATAGCGTTATTAGTTAATGAATCTTTTAATGAGACATTTGACAACAGCCTTTCATATTGCTCTTTCGCCTTTGCAAATTGTCCTTTGAAATAATCTATTTCAGCAAGATTAAAAGCGCCGAGATTTTGATAATGTCTGGTAGAAATATTGTTATAATAATTGCCGGCGGTTTGTAAATCGTTTTTCAGTAAATAGGCGTTTCCCAATTTTATTTTTACCCGGTCGAGGGCTTCTTTCATCCCCTTGTTCACCGCTAACTGTTCGTAAAGTCCAATCGCTTTATCGATATCATTATAAAATGATTGATAAATATCAGCTTGCAGCTCGATACTGCGCCAGGTGAATTGCATTGCCGCGTTTTTTTGGATTACTTCTTCTAACAGCCGGATGGCTTCATTTACCTGCCGCTGTCCGCTTTCATTTTCCCCCTTTGCCGCCAATTGCCTGCCAAGATAGTAATGGCTCCTCGCCAAATTATATTTTAAATTTGCATAAAGTTGATCAGATATTTTAACGGATAATGCTGTTTGGTAAGCCTTTATGGAATAATCAAAGGCGTTATTCGCTTCCGCCTCTCTGGCAAAGCGCCACAAATAATTTTGTTTTTTACTTTTTTTATGCAGTTTTTTATATAAAGAAAAAGCATGTTCAAAATCTTTCTTTTTGATATACATCCCCGCTAACAGTTCTTCAATTACAGTGCCCGTCGTATTATGTTTTTTTATAAAATTTTCCATCGAGGCAATGATCCGTTCAACCGCTTCATCATCTTTGCTCATGCTGATTATCTGTGAACGCACGTAGTTAATCTGTTTTTTATAAAAACTGTAATACAGTAAATTATTTTGCACAGCCTGTTCATAATTAAGACGCGCCTTGTACAACATGGCAATATCGCGGTACAGACTTTCCTGATTTTTTATATTTTGTATTGCCTTTTTGTAAACTTGAGCCGCCTCATCATAAAGACGCAGTTCGATCATCGCCATTCCCGTTAACCGGTAATTCATGCTGTTTAGCGGCTGGGAGT
>JAUXGF010000250.1 GCA_030622395.1 Calditrichaceae bacterium | reverse complement strand
GACGACGGATTAGAACTCATTCATGCAGATAAAACTATCGGTACAAATAAAAACGGTGAGCAGTTGCGAATCTTTACCGGAAATGTACATTTCCAACAGGATACTGTGGATATGTATTGCCGGGAAGCCGTTTATTATGATGACCGGGATAAAGCGGAATTTATCGGCGATGTTTTGATTAACGACGGTCACCGTACATTAACGGCTGATAAAATCGAATATTATCCGCAAAGCAAATTAGCCGTTTGTATCGGCAGGGTGGCGATTAAGGGGCCTGCTGATTCTTTATATGCTGAATATTTCACTTACAATTTTGATACGGAAAAAACAATCGCAAAGAAAAATCTTTATATACTTGATGAAGAAAATAATGTGCAAATATGGGGCATGTCGGGGATATATGAGCCTGACAAAAATCACAGCCTTGTTAAAGAAAACGCCCGTCTGGCAAAGATAGACACTGCCTCCGGAGACACGCTGATCATTACCGCTTACCAGCTTGAATATTTTAACAGCGGAGGTGAACAGACGCGGGCAATTGCCACAGACAGTGTTGTAATAATTCAGGGCGCGCTTAAGGCAGTCTGCGATACGGCGGTCTATTTTACGGAAAAAGAGATTATATGGCTGAATCACAATCCCATTGCCTGGTATGAAGACAGCGAGCTTTCCGGCGTCAAAATGAAGGTTCTGCTTGATTCGTTGAAGATTAAGAATATATTTATTTATGGCAGGGCTAAAGCAAAAAGTTTAGCCGATTCATTAAAAGAAAAATATAATGTTTTAAGAGGTAAAGATATTGAATTTCAAATAGAGAAGAATAAACCCAAAACTATTATCGCAAAAGATAACGCCTCCAGTGTTTATTATTTAAAAGATGAAGAAACCGACGAGGGAATAAATTATGCCACTTCAGATACAATAGTTATTAATTTTTATGAAGGCGAACTGGACAGTATTAAAATACTCGGCGGCGCAGAAGGTATCTTTTATCCGGATAATTATAAAGGGGAAAAAGCGTTTGAAGAATGATGAAAATAATAGACTGACCCTCAAAGGGGAAAACCTGGTAAAAATTTATAGCAAACGAAAAGTTGTTAACGAAGTATCAATTTTTGTAAAACAAGGCGAGATCGTAGGTTTGTTAGGACCAAATGGAGCGGGCAAAACAACAACTTTTTACATAATTACGGGAATGATAAAGCCTAACCGGGGTAAGGTGTTAATAGGCGATAAAAATGTTACAAATATGCCCATGTATAAAAGAGCGCGCCGCGGCGTAGGCTACCTGCCGCAGGAAGCTTCGATTTTTCGGAAGTTAACCGTTGAAGAAAATCTTTTAGCTATAATGCAAATGATCGGCATTCCTAAAAATGAACAAAAAACAAAATGCGAAAAATTTTTAGAGGAATTAAATATCACTCATATTGCCAAAAGTAAAGGCTTCCAACTTTCCGGAGGCGAACGGCGGCGTACGGAAATAGCCAGAACGCTTGTTAATAATCCCAAGTTTATACTTTTGGACGAACCTTTCGCGGGCGTGGATCCTATTGCTGTGGAAGATATTCAAAATATTGTTCATAGTTTGAAAGAAAAGGGAATAGGGGTATTAATTACCGATCATAATGTACATGAAACGCTTTCTATTACCGACCGGGCTTATTTACTTTTTGAAGGACAGATTTTAAAAGAAGGCACTTCCGATTTTTTGGCTGCCGATGAAGAAGCGCGAAAGCTGTATTTAGGAGAAAAGTTTAAGTTAGACCGATGAATGACGGCTTAGCCAGAAAGAAATAAAGCGTTTTTCCGTTCAGACACTAATTAGAAATTACCCACACTATTCGACATAGACCCAAATTTTCTGTATGATTTATAGAATTATTCAATTAAATATTTACATATATTGGTTACATTAATATACTTATTATATTTTTAATTCCGGTTTGATAATTTAAAGATAGTCTTGACTCATAATTAAGCCATTAGAATTTGAAACAATAAAATATTGGAAACATTCCTTGTTATCTTCTCGTAACAACTCATTAACAAAATAAAGGAACTTATTTGTGTACGCAGTCGAAACATTTGAATTAACCAAATATTATTCTAACGGGAAAGTAAAAGCTTTACAGGAATTTAATCTTCAGGTAGAACAGGGTAAAATCTTCAGCCTGCTCGGTCCAAACGGCGCCGGGAAAACCACATTAATCAAACTTCTGATCGGTATCCTTCATCCAACTAAAGGCAGAGCGCAATTACTGGGACGTCCTATAACGGATTATACTATTCACTCGCGCATCGGTTATTTAGCGGAAAACCACCGCTTCCCTGAATTTCTTACCGCAGCGCAGCTCATGTATTACTATGGAAAAATGAGCGGCTTAGAAAAAACCATCCTAAAAGATAAAATCCCGCAGCTATTAAAAACAGTCAATTTAGAAGATTGGATTAACGTTAAGGTTCACAAGTATTCCAAAGGCATGATGCAGAGATTGGGATTAGCTCACGCTCTTTTAAACGATCCGGATTTAATTTTTATGGACGAGCCTACGGATGGCATTGATCCTGTTGGGCGCCGTGAGATTAGAACCCTGCTAAAATCCCTGCGCGATAGCGGCAAAACTATTTTTATTAACTCGCATCTTTTGTCGGAAGTCGAGCGGATGTCTGACGAGGTTGCTATTTTAAAAGACGGGAAGCTGCTGCAAAAAGGCAGCGTCGAAGATTTTACATCGATTAAGGAACAATATCAACTGCGCCTTCAAGACAATCAGACTTCAATAAATGAAATCTGCATAAAAATGAACATTCCCCTGTCTGCGCAAAACGGGCTTTATACGATTGCCGTAAAAGATACCGTTCAATTAAACCGCCTTATTGACGAGCTGCGTAAAAGCGATACTATTATTCAAGCCATCATGCCGCGAAAAATATCATTAGAAGACTTTTTTATAGAAGTTATTGAAGAAAAAGAAGAGGCTGAAAATTGAAATTCCTTTCCATTATCCAGTTAACCTTTCGTGAATCATTTGCCAAGAAAACATTTATGGCATTTTTCGGCATTTCTACTTTGATATGCCTGCTGTTTATATTTGCCCTGAATCTTGATATAGTCGACGGTTTGCAATCGTCTGTTTCAATCTTTGGAAAAGACGTGCCTAAATTAGTAAATATAAATGAGATTCTTTGGGGTATCGAAGCGGCGGTTTCTGTATTCCTTTTTACCGGTGGTATTTTTATGTCTCTTTTTGCCACCAGCAGCCTCATCCCGTCGCTATTGCAGCCCGGCTTTATCGATTTATTTATCAGCAAACCTATCAGCCGTTTCGAAATTTTATCAGGCAGGTATGTCGGCGCTGTTTCTATCGTCGCCTTTAATATTTTTTACATGGTCATTTTTACATGGATTATTTTATCGGCAAAAACAGGAATATGGAATTGGGGATTTTTACTGGCAGGCGTTATGATTGTGCTGACTTTTGCCATTCTGTACTCGCTAATGACCTTGTTAGGATTGATCAGTCGAAGCGGTCCTTTTTCTTTAATGCTTACTTATTTGATCCTCTTTTTTAGTCCTCTCTTATTACAAAGAGATAAGATTTACGCCCTGCTTTCCAGTAAATATTACGGCTATCTGCTTGACGGTATCTATTACTTTTTACCCAAGCCCTCTGAACTTGGGAACATTATGCAGCAGCTTGTCCGCGGCATTGCTGTTTCATCGTGGATGCCTTTGTGGACGTCTTTATTATTTGCCGGCATTATGCTGGCTATGTCAGGTTATATCTTTCAAAAGAAAAACTTTTAGGAGGTAATATGAAAAAGTATTTTATCAACATTTTAACGTTCTTTTTATTAACTATCTTAGTAGTTTCCTGTGTAAAAGAACGGCTTGAGCCGCTGTCCAAAGAAATGACTAAACAGATTGCTTTGCTCCCTCAGGATGCAGATGTAATTGGATATGTTAATTATCAGCAAATTAGAGAGAGCTCCTTTTTTAATATGCTCGTGGATTCGGCAAAGAAACATCCTTTCCATCTTCATGGTGATGAATATAAGGAATTTATAGAAGCGACCGGATTTGACTTTAAAAATGATATTCATGAATTATACATCGCCGCTAAAATAGACGGGCAAAAAGATTCAAAAAAAGGATTAATTATTGCCGTCGGTAATTATGATTCAAAGAAAATTATAGATTATATTTCACAAAAAAATGAAGAAAACAAATTGGCAAAAGAGAAGTTTTTAGATTTTGAACTATACAGAATCAAAATTGAAGATAAGGTTTTTTGTTTTGCCGATGAAAAAACACTTGTCGGCGGTAAAGAAGAATTTGTAAAATCATGGCTCGAAAATTATCGCAAAGCCTCGGAGAAAAGTGTAATTGATCCGGCATTATTAAAACGTATCAAAGGGTTGAAGTATAAAAAGGACGTCTGGTTTACGATGGACTTAAAACATCTTTTAGAAAATATAGAAGAAAACAAAGCCGCCGGAAAATTTAAAGGAATAAAAAATCTACAAACCGTTAATTTCTCTTTTAAAGCTGCGGATGATTTAAACTTCTTTAGTGAAAGCGAATTCAGCGATCCCGAGAAAGCGGAGTTATTTAAAGACGCGGTTAAAGGATTTATTTCCGCTGTAAAATTTTCATTAAGCGATGACCGTGAAGCGGTTGATATTTTAAGCAAGGTTGATATAGAAACAAAGACAAATACATTACTGATCAATTTCCAAATGACAAAAGCCGATATTGAGAAATTAATCGAACAGAAGTCTTCGCTGACGTCAAAAATTATTTGAATTGTTAGAAGATTGGAGTAATGGAGTGTTGGAGTAGTGGAGTGGTGCTCATAGGGAATCCCTACGGGATAAGAATGGAAGAATTGAATTAATGAATTGTTGAATTAATGGAATAGTGAATAATTGATCCACATGAGTTCATTTCACACAGTAATTCCGAATAGTAGGATCGGGAGAGTAATGGATTATTGATGGAAAGCATTACTCTCCCTCCGCGTATTCCGACGCCTTTCACATAGTGACCACTTGCGCGGCATCTGTGGATTTTTTCGGGGTGGTCACAGTTTTTTTGATGGTTAGATATATGT
>JAUXGF010000322.1 GCA_030622395.1 Calditrichaceae bacterium | reverse complement strand
GAATTAGCTAACGGCGGCAGCCTGTTCCTCGATGAAATAGGCGACGTCTCTCTCAATATGCAGTTGAAACTTCTGCGCGTTTTGCAGGAAGGCGAGTTTGAACGCGTGGGCGGCACCGAAACAATCAAAGTAGACGTCCGCATTATTGCCGCTTCTAATAAAGATTTAGAAAAAGCAATGGAAGCGGGCGAATTCCGTCAGGATTTGTTTTACCGTTTAAATGTTATACCTGTAGAAGTGCCCCCTTTGCGTGAGCGCAAGGAAGATATTAAATTCCTTATTCATCATTTTATAGAAAAATTTAACAAGGTGTATGGCAAGACAATTCGTGATGTTGAGCCAAAAACGCTTAAGTTAATGGAAAACTATAATTATCCCGGTAATATTCGAGAACTGGAAAATTTAATTGAGCGTATTATTGTGTTAACTAAAAGCAGCGTTATAAGGGCGTCCGATTTACCTGATTACATCAGGAAAGAAACGAAGGCTAAAACCGAAAAGGAATATGATCTTAGTCAAGGCTTAGGAAATTTAGTGGAAGATTTTGAACGTAATCTGATCGTGAAAGCGCTTGAGCGAAATAAAAATAATAAATTTCAAACATCGAGAATGTTAAAAATAAATCGCAGTACATTTATGTCAAAGTTGAAAAAATACAGCATAGCTTGATGGAATTCTAATCAATCCATACCTGTATATAAATCTTTCGTGATGAACGATGCACAAATGTGTTCCGATCATTCAACTTCATCGGCTACAGGTAAAATCAAGGTAGTTAAAAGAAACGCATTTGGGCAATCCGCAGCCTTCCCCCATTTCGTAGAACCTCACGGGTTTGCACATAACACTTGTTACAAATATTAACGAAGCGTCATTATGTATCATCCCGACCAGTCGGGACGCTTAACTCTGATACAAGGGCGCGGAGCTGCCTGCCTCCAACTTTGGGTTTATGCCGAATAGTGTGGATAATTTCTAATTGTCTAAGCCCATTTGTCATTTCGAATCCTGACGCTTTGGGAGGGTGAGAAATCTTACAACACTTGGGATTATTGAAGTTACAGATTTCTTCCCGATTTATCGGGATCGAAATGACAAAAAAGTGCTTTTTCGTTCAAACACTAAATTGTTTTATTATTATTATTAAATTTCTTATATTCTAAAGTTATAAATAAACGCAAGTGAAATTTAGTTATTATAAATGGAGTGATTTATGGATACCTGGAACTGGGAAGTATTTAACGAAGACTATTTGAAGAAAACTATTGAAAGATGCAAGCGGGAAAATATTTTACTGCCGACCTTTGAACAGTTAAAAAAGCCTGAAAATATTCCCCAAAAACTTATTGAAGAATTAAAAAATATCGGTCTGCAGGACACTCATCCTTTAAACCTGTTTCGTATTAATTGGTGTAACGATCCGCAGCAGGGAGGAATCGGGGATATTAACTATTTGGAAATCCCTTCTGAAATAAGCGGGGTCAAAGCGCGTATTATCGGCTTAGTCGGTAAATTTTTCCCTACCGGTTCGCATAAAGTGGGGGCGACTTACGGCTGCTTAGCTCCCTATTTAGCCACCGGCAGATTTAACCCGGAATATCATAAAGCGGTTTGGCCTTCAACAGGTAATTATTGCCGCGGTGGCGTATTTAATTCCAATTTGCTTGCCGTGCATTCTGTGGCGATCCTGCCCGAAGAGATGAGCCAGGAACGATTTGACTGGCTTCGTGAACGCACTGAAGAGGTTATTGCCACTCCCGGCTGCGAAAGCAACGTTAAAGAAATTTATGATAAATGCCATGAACTTGAAGCAAAAAGCGACGCCTATCTGATATTGAATCAATTTTCAGAATTTGGCAATTCTATCTGGCATTATGAAATTACCGGTTATACAATTGAAAAGCTGTATAATATGATCAATAAAAAAGGAAGACTCAGCGCTTATGTCAGCGCTACGGGCTCAGCCGGAACTATTGCCGCAGGGGATTATTTACGCGCAAAATTCCCGCTTATGAAAGTTGTGGGATCAGAGGCTTTACAGTGTCCGACTTTGCTGCTGAATGGATTTGGCGGACACCGCATCGAAGGTATCGGCGATAAACACGTGCCCTGGATTCACAATGTACGTAATACCGATATGCTTTGCGCTATCAATGATGATGATTGTATGAAACTATTGCGTTTGTTTAACGAACCTGCCGGACATCAATTTTTGATGGATAGCGGCGTGAATGAATCAATTGTTAAAAAGCTGCCTTACCTGGGCATCTCATCAATTGCCAATCTGCTTTCCGCGGTTAAAATGGCTAAATATTATGAATACAATGAGAATGATATAATCTTTACTGTTTTCACCGACTCCGCCGATATGTACATTTCCCGCTTAGATGAAATGAATCAAGAATTTGGCGCATATTCAAAAGAACAAGCCCGGCTTGATTGGCAGACAAAAATGATACATCAGTCGATTGATTATTTGCAGGAACTAAATTATATGGATCGTAAACGCGTTCATAACCTGAAATATTTTACATGGATCGAGCAGCAGGGCAAAACAGTGGAAGAACTGAACACCCAATGGTACGATGAAAATTACTGGCCGGAACGGTTTAATACAGCTCCTGTTTGGGATGAACATATTCGATCCTTTAATGAAAAAACCGGTTTGATGAAGAAGTATTTGTAATAAGATTGATTGTGTAGTCCCGACTGGTCTCATAGGCGGTAACTTAAGGATCAAACAAATTATTTGGTATATAAGTTATTTAAAAATATTGTTGGAATATAGTCCCGTTAGGGACGATAGAAAATAGCCCACCAATTTATTGGTGGGGAAAAAAAGATATATAATAGTTCAATTAGTCACGTAGGGACGATTGAAACCTGCAAAACTGATAAATATTATCGAATAAGCTGTGTCTCATTCGTCCCTATGGGACTTATATTGAAAATGTATATCATTCCCAGAGATGAATCTCTGGGCTATTATCAAATATCCCTACGGGACAAAGTTATCAACACAGACGTATTTGTTAAGTTGACGCCTATGCGACTGGTCGGGAAAGTTTAAACGGAAAAAGATGCTTCGTTTCAGTAAGGATTGGGGAATTAGTAATCGGTGATCGGTATTCCCGCAAAAAGTGGGATTTCCGCTCCGCTTCATCCAGTATCCAGTATCAAGTATCAAGCATCCAGTAACCAGTAATCAGTAACAAGTAACCAGAATCATTTTTTCACATAACAGCCCATGAAATCATATAAAATAAAACAAGATTTAATTGATTCAATCAAAGAAAAGAATTTTCCTGTCCGCGATATTATTATTGGGGCAAATCTGACTGTTCTGGAAAGTAAAAAATTAGGCATGGCTTCAACGATTTTAAATACGAGTTGTAAACATAAAATTTTAGATGAAAGCGGAGAGCTTGAGCAATTTTCTTTAGAATCAATAATTAATATGCTGCATTCCAAAACGATGTTAAAGGCTTCGCTGGGAATGGCTGCTTTAAATTCGTTAATAGAAATTAACGATAATTGGCGTCGTGGCAATGCCTTCGAGATTATCCAGGCTAAGGCAAAGCAAAAGAACGCCGGCGTAATCGGTCATTTTCCCTTTGTAGACCGGCTGCGGAAGAGTGCTGAAAATTGCTGGGTGTTTGAACAAAAACCCAATGATGACGACCTGCCCGCCGAAGCGATATCAGACTACCTGCCGCGCTGTGATGTTGTGGTTATCACCGGGCAAACAATCATTAACAATACAATAGGGGAAATATTATCTTTGTCGGAAAAAGCATATAAAATTATACTGGGACCAAGCTCGCCTTTGAGCCCTGTATTATTTGATTATGGAATCGATGTAATAGGAGGCGTTTGCAATAGTGATATTGAAAAAGTTAAACGCTATGTAATTCAGGGAGCAAAGTTCAAACAGCTTGAGGGGGTTGAATTGGTAACGCTGGTAAGTGGGAATTAGCCCCGAGGGGGTCGCTTCGCGAGAAGTAAGAAGTAGAAATTGGGAATTAGGAAGTTGGAATTAAGGAAAAGATTCCCCATAGGGGTCACTGCGTGAAAAGATTTAAGATTGGGTAATCGGTAATCGGTAATCGGTAATCTAAACCTGTATCAGAGACCGCTGCGCTTAACTCTGATACAAGCGCGTAGTTGGTCTGCATCAAGTAAAGAGCGGGATTTCCGTTCCGCTCCAACCAGCATCAAGTATCTGTATTAATGGACTATAGAGTGTCTGAACGAAAAAGTGCTTTTTTGTTATTTCGATCCCGATAAATCGGGAAGAAATCTGTAAACCCTTGATATTTAGAGGTAATAGATTTCTCGCTCCGCTTCGAAATGACAGTTTTGGTTAGTTTTCG
>JAUXGF010000041.1 GCA_030622395.1 Calditrichaceae bacterium | reverse complement strand
TTTGCGCTGCGGAAAAAAAGTCTATTTTAGATAACTATTATTATCCTCATCGCTGGCGGGTAGAAAGTGAAACAGCTAAGTTAATAAGCAGTCATTATAAAGTTTTGCATATTGCCGTTCATAGTTTTACGCCTTGTTTAAACAATAAAGAACGTAGCGTCGATATTGGATTATTATACAATCCGCAAAGAAAATATGAGAAAGCTTTCTGCCGGGAATGGAAGCATTGTATACGGGAGCGGCAGCCGGATCTATGCGTCCGTTTTAATTATCCTTATCTTGGCAAGCCCGACGGTATGGCAGCTCACCTGCGAAAACAGTTTAAAGACGAAAATTATATAGGCGTCGAATTTGAAGTAACTCAAAAACATGTATCCGATTCAAAAGAGAATAGGATAAAGCTGCAGAATGATATTTCCAATTCATTAGCTCAAACAATAAATAATTTCCAGATTCCGGATTGATAGATTCTATTTAGTGTCTGAACGAAAACTAGCCAAAACTGTCATTTCGAAGCGGAGCGTCCCGATAATCGGGATTTATCGTTATAAATATTGAAGTTAAAGATTTCTCACCCGATAAATCGGGATTCGAAATGACAAAAAAGAGCCTTTTCGTTCAGACACTATTTACGTAAATTGTATCCTGAATTTTGAGATGAAAGTCAGAATTATATATTAGCTTCGATTGGGAATTTGGAATTACGAATTACGAATTGGGAATTGCCAATTACTGAATTATCCAAAACGAATTCCTACGGAGCAAACTTCCAGTTCTAAAGATATCCCGAATTTCAGAGGCAAGAATATAGTCATTACTTTAACAATTTAATATTTCTATTAAAACAATTGAACAAAAATCAGGATTATACGTAAACGTAGATAATTTTTCGGCGGTAAATTAACTATGTATGAATCTGCCCCGATCATTCGGGGAAAGTGAGTAAACAAGATGTCGGAGTAATGATTTTTATCAATAATCCCGTACTCCATTAATCCATTATTCCTCATTCTTAACCGGTGGTAAAATGAAATATTTATTTGTTAAATCTTTGATTGTCTTCTCTTTATTCATCTTTTTTATATTGGAAGGTAACATGCTTAATGGACAGGATAAGTCTAAATTGAATCATCATACTGCTAACGGCTTCCGTAATCCTTCTCCGGAATTCAAAAAAAATAACCTTTTTGACGCCTTAAGATGGTCGGTTTGGGAACGCATTACCGGCAAAAAACCTGAACATCCGGAAAATTATGATTTCCCTGTTGTGGATAACGACGGTAAATTTTTACGCGGGAATAAAACGGAATATACAGTAACATGGGTAGGACACTCGACATTGCTGGTGCAAATGGAAGGAATTAATATATTAACCGATCCTATATGGAGTGAACGCGGTTCCCCTTTTAAATTTGCAGGCCCAAAACGCTATGCTCCGCCCGGAATAGATTTTGATGATTTGCCCGAAATTGACCTGGTTATTATTTCACATAATCATTACGATCATCTCGATAAAGCCACAATTAAAAGATTAGGCAACAAACCTTTTTATCTTGTACCTTTAGGCATAGGCGGTTTTCTAAGGGATATAGGCATCACCCATTTTGAAGAATTGGATTGGTGGGATTCTATAAAATTTAATAGTCTTGAAATTACATGCACACCGGCGCAGCATTTTTCGGGGCGCACGCCTTTTGATCAGAATAAAACATTATGGGCAAGCTGGGTTGTAAAAGGACAGGGTAGCAATTTTTATTTCGGCGGCGATTCCGGCTATTTCCCTGGTTACAAAGAGATTGGTAAAAAATTTGGTCCGTTTGATTTAGTCGCCCTGCCGATTGGCGCTTACATGCCGCGTTGGTTTATGGCGCAGGTGCACCTGAGTCCTAAGGATGCGCTTCAGGCTTATATTGATTTGCAGGGGAAAAAGTTTATCGCCATCCATTGGGGAACGTTTGATCTGGCGGACGAGCCGCTTAACAACCCGCCCGAGGTATTAAAAAAGGAAATTGAAAATCGTAAATGGAATTCAGATAATTTTTGGCTTCTTGCCCATGGCGAAACGCGTATCATCAAACCGGCAAACGATTTAGCGGAAGGCACGGAAGAAGAGCTTTAACAGCTTGTTTCCTATTTTTTAAAGAAATTAATTGTTTGACGGCTGAATGTCTGAAGAATTGAATTTATGAATTATTGAATGGTTTAATGGTTATAATTTATCCCTGTCACAGACATTTCATTCTTTAAAGACCTCAAAGGTTTGGGAAAACCTTTGAGGTCTTTTCCAAAACTCCAATTCTTCTTCAATCCCCGCCTAAGGCGCCGTCCCGATTATTCGGGGGACAGGGACAGGCAACAATTCAATAATTCATTCCATACTATCTTAACAGCAGCGCCTTCATTGTTTTTATATATTCATTAGTTTCAAGACGATAAAAATACAGACCGGAGCTTACGTCTTGACCGAACTTATTTTTACCATCCCACAAAACAGTCTTATAACCTGCATTTTGATCTTTGTCGATTAACGCTCTAATTTCCTGTCCTAAAACGTTATATACTTTTAATATGACTTTAGAGTTTTTTGCTAAGGCGTATTTTATTGTTGTAGTCGGATTAAATGGATTGGGATAATTTTGATACAAAATGAATTTTTTAGGATTTTGCGGATCGGATAGACTGATTCCTACTTCCGGATAAACATGAAGCGTATATGTTTGAGAATCCGTACCGCCGCGTTCATCGCTTACAAGGATTGTAACCACCGTATCGCCGACATCGGCAGACAAGGGTTCGCCTGTTATCAAACCGGTTGAGTCATTGATAGACAGCCAATTTGGAGCAGTAGTTAAGCTGTACAATAAGACGTCTCCATTATTATCTGTTGCGGTTACCTGGTATTCGTAGAGTTCACCGGCATAATAGGCTATGGTATCGGGCTCAGAGGTTATCACCGGTGGATAATTAAATCCGAAGATAAATTCATCAGCTCCGATATCCGGGAAACTGAGGTCGCGCGTATCGCCGTCAATATCATCCGGCACGGCGGCTAATGAAACCCCGGTGCTGTCCACCCCTGCGGCGTTGGCGTGCAGGTTTGTCGCTGAGGCAAAGAGCGGATCAACGGATACGGAATTGGCGTCCATTCCGCTGGCGGTTTGCAGATCGCTTAATGTTGCCCTGTCGCCGTCCCAGCGCGCCAGTACGCTTCCGGTTGTATATAGATCATTATAATCCGAACCGGAAACTGTTGATGGAGTGGTAATATAATAGGCATACCCCCCTCCACTGTTCATGAAAATATTGTTAATAATAGTAGCTGAAGTACTCGAAGTGCTTGAAATATAAAATGCCTTAGCTTGAGCGTAGCTGCTGGTAATATTAACGCTGTTGTTTAATATGGCCTGGTAGGGTGAATTATTCATATAAATCCCAATAGCCGAACCGCTGCCGCCCACATATATAAAATTATTGGTGATTAATCCTTTATATTCTTCAGTCGCGGTACAGGAACTCAGATATATACCGTCACTGTACTGGACGTTAATCTTATTTTTTTGGATTTTTAGGGCGCCGTCGCAGGTTAGGGCCTGAATTCCTTTTGATGAGGCATTGATGATATTATTGTTGATAACGGGGGAGTCGTAAAATTGCAAATGAATTCCGGAATAACCGTTTTCATAAATTTTATTGTTTAGTATTTGAGCGCCTAAAGGAAGTTCATCATTATTTTGTTCACGGCGCATAAAGACGCCAAAGGTACCCCGGTTCAAGGTATTCCCTTCAATAATTCTGCTGCGGTAATAAGAATCATCTGCCGCGATTACAGCCTGTCTCGAATCGTTACCTGAATCGACAATACTATTCAGAACATTGTTTTTAATTTCTATGCTGTCTGCACCGTGATAGAAATCAACAACCCGGGCGTACGGATCGCCGTCTGCCGTAACGGTGAGGTTTTGCAGCGTGATAAAATCGGCTCCGTAAAAACGCATTACATAATTGCTATCCAGTAAAGTTGCCGCGAAGGAAATTTCCACATCCTGCGGATTTCCGGATTGTGATTGAAAAGTTATCCTGTTTTGTGAATTTGCGCCGGGCACGCTAATAAAATCTATCTGTTCGGTATAAGAGCCGGAAATAACATTATAAGTCGTAGGTACGGAGATTCCTTTCATAACGGCGTCCCGTACGGCAGAATAAAAATCAGGGTAATCCCCGCTTGCGCCTATCGTGTATGTTCCCGCTGAAAGCGGAGTCGTTGTGGAAGGATCGGGCGTAAACTCATCGGCGCCGATATCGGGAGCTGTTTCATCCCGCGTCTCACCCTCGATATCCACTGTAAAATCAACTAACGGAACGCCTTTGCCGTCCAGCCAGGCCGCGCTGGTATGCAAATCGTTGTATGAAGCATA
Organism: Calditrichaceae bacterium; assembly: GCA_030622395.1. Classification (GTDB taxonomy): domain Bacteria; phylum Calditrichota; class Calditrichia; order Calditrichales; family Calditrichaceae; genus JAUXGF01. The sequence goes on along the minus strand of JAUXGF010000041.1, from coordinate 6,233 downwards.
ATGGGGATAGACAGAAAGGGAATTGGAATTCTTTCCGCTTATTTTTTGCAGCTCATTCAAATCAATAATTTTGTCATTATCCCAAACGGCAATATAGTTGCCCGCCGTATAGAGATTGTTATGGTCTAACAGATTGACGACGTCCTGCGTACCTATGTAAAGAGCATAGCCGCAGTTGAGGTTAGCAAAATTGTTGTTACGAATATTGACGTTAGTAAGATAGGAGGCATACGCGGCATAAAAAGCCGAGGAAGTGCGTGAATTACTCATTACATAAACGCTGTTATAATAGATATCTATATTATTAGAATTTTGAATGGTAATGCCATAGTTTCCATTTTTTCCTATTGAGATAAAATTATTTGAAATAACGGCGCGGGGAATCCCCTCGCCAATATGATGAATGAGCATCCCCCAATTTTCTGAAATAATACGGTTATAGGAATACTGACCGGCGCCGTAATCACCGTTCACGCGGATGCCATAAGATTTTGCTTCAACCGTGTTATAATTGATTTTTGGCGCATAATTCCAGTTTGTATAAACGCCGCTGTACCCGTTCTGTATAAAAGTATTTCCAATAATCTCCGTACCATAAATGAACGTGTCATTCCAGCCTTCCAGGAATACCCCGTAACTGCCCTCATAAAAGGTGTTTCCCTCAATATGGATATTATCGAGGTGCCGTTCATCACCAAATATAATAGTTCTGCCGGCAGAGGCGTCGTTGGCGGGAATTCCGTCGAGTACGTTATCCATAATTGTTATATTTGCTGAATAATCTTCCAAATCAAAAATAATGCCGTGGTAAGGCTCCCCGGTTGCCCGGAAAGTCATATCCTTAAAAGTTACATATTGGACGTTATTCAGTTTAACCACATAATTGGAATCGTTTTCCTGCGCCTGGTAGAAAATCAGTACGCTGTCCGTATTGCCCGCTTGCGACTTGAAAGTAATAGTATTTTCCGAACTTACGCCGCTAACATGGTTAATAATAAAATGTTCATTGTAATCGCCCGAAAGAGCCTCAAACACAATCGCGGCGCTGACTCCCTGAGAATAGAGAGAATCAGCCGCTTCCGAAAACGTGGAGAAATCCCCTCCGATACCGATAGTATAAGTTCCGGAAAGTTGGGCTGTTACAATTGCAGGAAGCAAAAACAAAAGACTTAAAATTAACAAAGTCCTTTGTGTCCATTTAAAAAAGCCGGAAATGATCAGTTTTGTTTTCATGATACTTCCTTTTTGTTTGATTTTTAAATTGAGACTAAAAACGACGCCCTCGGCGGCGAGGTTAAGGGGGACGCCGCCAAGGGTATCGCTGTAATAAGTATATCTTTTAAAAATTAAGCCCCATTAAAAAGAAATGGATAATCAGATTGTTAAACTGTTAAACGGCTGAATAGTTAAATGGTTATAATTTATCCCTGTCACAGACATTTCATTTTTTAAAGACCTCAAAGGTTTGGGAAAACCTTTGAGGTCTCTTTCGTAAATAGAGGACGTTTTTCTAATCAAACAGTGGTATTATTTAATGAGTCTTTACATCGCCGGCGTCATTATCAACATAAACATTACCGGATAAAGTCGGACTGCAATCATCATCGTAAGATAATCCCCAGCTTGAGCTGTGCTGGATGTTGCAATTTGTAACGGTTGCATTATTATCAATCCAAACAATAGAGCTGTTAGAGCCATAGCCGCCGCCGTATTCAATGAGACAATGATTTAAAATGCAATTTGCAGCCGATGCATCATCCTGAAATTCAATAAACCGCCAATAACCTTTTTGCTGTACATATCCCGTAATAGTAATTGTTTCAGAAAAGCCGTCTGCGATAAAGCCGCCGCTAACACCAACAAGAATTGCGGCGTCGGAATTCATTCGTATAATTGTCCCTGCCTCAATGGTAAGCGTCGCATTATTAATATAATTATAACCATTAAATCGATATGGCACATCTTGTTTTTTAAGCGTCCCGGTTTCAGATATAGTGCCGGATGACAAATTAATATAATCATGCGTATTACCGCTGTAATTTCCATAACCAATAGACGCTGCGCTTTCAAAATCTCCATTAATCGGGCTGAGATCGTTTAATGTTATTGTATTATTTGAAAATGTTGGTCTGGCGTCATCGTCAATATAAACGCCGTTTGAAGAGCTGCTGCGAAAAGCGCTGTTTGTTACGGTTGCATTGTTATAAATATATAACATAGAAGCAGTGGTGCCATATCCGCCGCCAAATTCTACAGCACAATAATCTAACTTACATTCTGCGGAAACGGCGTCGTCTTGAAATTCAATATATCTCCAATATCCTTTTTGCGCCACTCTGCTGGAAATAACGATGGAATCAGAAGACGTTCCCTGGGCGACAAAACCGCCATTTTCACCAACAATAACAGCGGCGTCAGTATTCATTAATATATTAGTTCCGGCTTCAATAGTGAGCGTGGCATTATTAATATAATTATAACCACTGAAACTATAAGGAACATTTTGTTTTTTTAAAGCCGCGTCATAAGTCAGCGTTCCTGAACTTAAATCAATATACTCCTGACCATTGCCGCTGTAATCGCCATAACCTATTGAAGCGGCGCTCTCGAAATCTGCTATTACAGGACTTTTTGTATTTAGCGTTATTGTATTATTATTGAAAACAGGACGAGCGTCATCATCTATTTCAACCCCATTCGATGAACTGTAACGAAAAGTACAACTTGAAATCGTCGGATTATTATATATGTAAAGCATGGAAGCGTTATCGCCGTAACCGCCTCCGTATTCTACTAAGCAATTAATCATTTTACAATTTAGATTAGCGGCGGCGTCTTGAAATTCAATATAGCGCCAAAATCCGTTTTGTTTTGTTTGTCCTGTAAAAGTTATCTGACCGGTTGTACCGTCGGCAATTAAACCTGCCGCTGTTTGAATAATAAGAGCGGCGTCGCTTGCGAATTGTACTGTCGTTCCCGCTTCAATAGTCAGGATGGCGTCGTTCACGTAAACATAACCTTTAATAATATGAATATCGCCTTTTGCCCATGTTTCATCGCTGGTAATAGTAGAGCTGTGCTCAATCGTCGTGCCGTTGCCTCCAGTTATATCATCGCTTTCCTCATTGCCGCACCCGCTTAAAAAGAGAGCCGCGCCGATCAACAACGCTAAAACAAATTTAGATGATGACAGGATAAGTTTAGAATAATACATAATAAAATTCCTCCATTGTGAAAGTTAAAAAATTGAATTGATCTGTTTATTGTAAAATATCTTATTTTTACTTGATGTAAAATCCCATATTGATGGGATATTTAGGATTGATATAAAAATGCGGGTTACAAATTATTATAAATTTAGCGGTAAAGCGTTTGGAAGATATTTACAATTATTAGATTTAAAATAAAAAAAGTAATACCTCGGATACAGGTGGGTAGATGAACACGTTACAAAGATTAACAAAGCGTCACACTGTATCAGAGACCGCTTCGCTTAACTCTGATACAAGAGCGCTAAACGTCACTATGTATCAAAGATCATCTCAATTAATCAGGAGGCCAGCCGCGGCTCTGTCATTTACTTTGTGTCATTTATTGTCATTGAGTAACAACCTATGTGACTTTAATGACGGCGAAGGCAAATGACCTAATGACAATAGTTTCTATTTTTAATTTACCCCGTTAAATAATATTTTTGCGCATTTTCCACTTATACTAATTTTTTATTTAACAGGGTGAATTTATTTACTATGTTCTTCCACATCTATAGGCACATTATCCTGTGCCCGTTTTATAATTTCCAGCAAAGAGGTGATTTTAGGCGGTGGTGGTTCAAATAAATAAGCTGTTTCTTCTTTTGAATAATTTTCATTGATAAAGTCCTGAATAGGAATTTTATTCTGCCAACAGTCAATAATTTTAGCGCAGGGAAGCCCCTGCTTTTCTGCACGGCAGTATTTAAAGGAAAGGAAATGTCCTAATCTTCTGCAATATATTTGTTCTGTATCCATTTATTACTCTCATTTTGTTGAATGAATACCGATCTGCAATTGATTTGCAATAATGAGTATCGGTATAACTGTCAAGACGAAATGGTTAAGCCGTGCCATGGGCATCCCTATGGGATAAACCATTTCCCCGAAGTATCGGGATTTACAACTGTTCCAGTATAAAACCCGCATTGATTATAGACCAACACGGGTTTTAATATTACCATTTTCCGGATTTTAACGTTTGGGGCTTGGGTAATCCTTCAATAGATTTAAGAGATTTTTGAATTTCTTCTTCAGGCAGCGCATAATCCATAAGTCCGCCGGAAAAGAATTTTTCATAACCGGTTAAATCCATAAGTCCATGTCCGCTGAAATTGAAAAGGATAACCTTTTCTTTGCCTTCTTCCTTTGCCTTTTTTGCTTCCCTGATTACAGATGCAATGGCATGGCTGGTTTCAGGAGCGCAAATTATCCCTTCCGTTCTGGCAAAAAGAACAGCCGACTCATAACATTCATTTTGATGAATAGACTGGGGAGTTAAAAGCCCTTCTACAATAGCCTGGCTTAACAATGGAGCTAATCCATGATATCTAAGACCGCCGGCATGGATAGGAGGTGGAATAAAATTATGACCGAGCGAGTGCATAGGAAGTAACGGGGTCATTTTTGCCACATCGCCGTGATCATACACAAACGGGGCGCGGGTCATAGTCGGGCATGACGTCGGTTCAACTGGGATTATATCAATCTGGGCGCCGTTTATCTTATCATTAACAAACGGGAATGCCAAACCGGCAAAATTACTTCCTCCCCCGGCGCATCCGATAACAACGTCTACTTTCTTTTCACCGATCTTTTGAAGCTGCTTTTTAGCTTCAAGTCCGATAATTGTCTGATGAAGCAGCACGTGATTTAAAACGCTTCCCAACGCATAGCGGGTTGATCCGCTTTTATCTGTTACCGCCTCTTCAATAGCTTCGCTGATTGCTATACCTAAACTTCCCGGCGTATCGGGAATTTTAGCAAGGATATCCCTGCCGGCTTGAGTCTGATCGCTGGGACTTGCCACACAAGTTCCGCCCCATGTCTGCATCATAGTTTTACGAAAGGGTTTTTGATCAAAACTAATCCGCACCATGTAAACTTTACATTCTAAGCCTAATATTGAACAGGCAAACGATAGAGCGCTTCCCCACTGACCGGCGCCTGTTTCTGTAGTGATCTTTTTTATACCGAACTGTTTGTTATACCAGGCTTGAGCCACAGCAGTGTTAGGTTTATGGCTTCCCGGCGGAGAGACGCTTTCGTTTTTATAATATATTTTTGCCGGCGTATCCAAAGCCTTTTCCAAATAAACAGCGCGGTGAAGAGGCGACGGACGCCAGCGGTATAGAATTTCTAAAATTTCTTCGGGAATATCTATCCACCGTTCCTGACTAACCTCTTGTTCAATCAGGTTCATCGGAAAAACAGGAGCCAGCATATCCGGAGTAATGGGATTACCGTCCGGGCCAAGCGGCGGCTGCAGCGGCGTTGGGAGATCAGCGGCTAAATTATACCACTGCCTTGGAATTTCATCTTCGTTTAAAAATACTTTAACAGGCATTAAACCCTCCTTTAATTGTTTTGTACGAATATCTGTTTTAAGAATTAATTTCTTTAATTATTCTTTTTAACGCTGAATTCTCTTTTTTTAATTCTTTTGAACCCCTGGTTATTTTACATAAACTTAAATGCAAATCTTTGGCGATTTTTCTCTGGCTTATTCCTTTGTCCAATAATTTAACCAGTTCCCAGCGGGATGATAAATCTTCTAATTCTTTTTTTGTTAATATGCTTGACAGGAACTCTTCAATGAGTTTTTGATCGTCGATTTTAGATAAAACCCGCGCTATGTCTTTTATATTTTCCATATTAGATAAAACCTATGCTATGGCATTTTTATTTTTCATAATGTTTCTACACATAGTAACACTAATATAAATAAAATATGTGTTTAAAATCAAATAATTATTAGCATTTTAAATAATATTTGATTTTTTACTTTGGATTTTAGTTTTTTAAATAAAGTTTTAGATGTTGGGATCTACATATTTATACTACCTAAGCCGGATAAACTGGAAATAACAAACTTCCTTTGGTCATTGAATATTGATTTATTGGCATTTACCGTCCCTGCCCGCTATTCTGCGCAACATCCCAAGACGGTGAACAAGTCGGATCGTAGCCATGTCGTTCTGT
>JAUXGF010000102.1 GCA_030622395.1 Calditrichaceae bacterium | reverse complement strand
TCACCGGCGAGACACATAAAGCTGATGATTGGGTGTTTTTTGCTCAGGATGAAATAAAATGGACGTCCCGGTGGAGCATTATTCCAGGATTTCGTTATGATTATCACTCAGAATATGGCCCGCACTTTTGCCCGAAGATTTCCGCAATGTACCAGGCGCTGCCCTTTAATTTTCGCGCCGGCTATGGCATGGGTTTTAAAGCGCCGACTTTAAAAGAACTGTACATGAATTGGGATCATGGCGGCGGCGGTCCTTATGTTTTCGGTAACCCGGATTTAAAACCCGAAACTTCCAATTATGGTTCTTTGTCAATCGAATTTATTAATGATTACCTTAATTGGTCTGTCTCTTTATTCCGGACTGATTTAAAAGATATGATCGACACAAGGAGCGCGCCTGGCGATCCGAATACAAATTATTATGGAAATGTCGCTAAAGCCATGACCCAGGGCGTTGAAGCGCTGGCTAAGGTTGACGCCGGAGCCGGTATTGCTCTTTCGGCAGGTTACAGCTTTGTTGATACTGAAGATAAAACAACCGGCAGGGAATTATTTGGGCGGGCTAATCATTCCGGAATTGTTAAACTGGAATATATTAATAATAAATATGACTTTAATTTTAATCTGCGCGGGAAGTTTACCGGGGAAAAATTGATATACGAGGATGAGGATGAAGCCTCGGGCGCTATCATCAAATACAAGCAAGCGCCTTATGCTATCTGGAGGTTTACATTAAATAAAAAGCTTTTTTCATATATAACCTTGACTTTTGGCGTTAACAACCTGTTTGATTATACGGATAAAGCTTATTTAACAACGCCGGGACGGAGATATTATGGCGGTATAAATATTTCGTACAAATAATTTAGTTAAAAGGAGGATAAATGAGAGAATAACAACTTATTAAACAAATAATTAATTAGCCCGATTGAGTCGGGATGACGTTACTAATTTCAAAACGGAGGATAAGAAAATGAGGAAGTCTTTAAGTATGTTTATTATTTATTTAACTGGTGTTTCGCTGCTTTTTATGTTTGTCAGTTGTGATGACAGCAGTGTAACGGAACCGCCGCCCAGCGGCATTGGAAAGGAATTGATGATTGATGCGTCCAGCGATTCAAATTGGGTTTATTTTTCTTTTTCTAAAGGAGATACCGTAACTATCGCTGAATCAAACGGCTCGTTGGAATGGGACCTCGGTCTCAGACGTTATCATTTTAAGACAAACAGCGGAACATCCGGCTCAGGTCAGGGCGGAGCTGTTAATATGGGTAAAGTGGATTTTGCTTCTGTGACTGAGGCGCCGGAAAGCGGATATACAGTTGATGATTCGGTAACTTTTCAAAGTCACGGCGGATCAAAAACTTATTCTCTCAATCCTGTTCTGGAAGGTTGGGCAATAATGGAAGGTATGCCGCCAACTTTTGTTACTATTGACAGCATTTATGTGTTGAAAACTGCCGACGGTAAGTATACCAAACTCTGGTTGAAGGGTTATTATAATGAAGAGAGCGTGTCCGGACATATAACTCTTGAATATTTTTATCAACCGGACGGCAGCCGGAAATTGGAAGAATAGAAAGAATTAATGAAAAAGATACTGGTTGGAGCGGAGCGGAAATCCCGCTTTTGCGGGGATACTGGATGCTGGATATAAGAAAAACGCAGCGTGAAGCCCGCTTACCGATCACCGATTACTGATTACCGGTTACTGGATGAGGGGATGCTCAAGTTTCTTTATCCGGTATCTAGTATCCAGCATCCAACATCCAGCATCAATTCAGAACTATACAATTAAATAAAAATGTTTTATTAATTAGGAGTGTAAAAAATGAGAAATATTAAAACCGGGCTTATTCTGAATCTATCCATAGTTTTAAGTCTAAGCCTTTCAACCTTGGTTTTTGCCCACACATTTTGGCTGAACGCTACCGAGTATTTTCCTGAAATCTATTCTCCGGAGTATGGCGCAAAAACAAATGTTTATTTTGGCTGGGGACATGGATATCCTGTGGATGGTTTCATCTCAGCGGATAAATTAAGCGAGTTTAACTTGATTACGCCGAACGGAGAAAGCAAATCTATAAAGCCCGGCGTCGGAGGCTTTCTGGCAACGGAAGTAAGCTTTTCTGAAAAAGGGTCTTATATAGTTACCGCAGCATTGAAGCAGGGATTCTATACAATGTACATGGAAGACGGCAGAATCCATCACAAAAGCGCGCCTAAAACCGGACTGAGCGGAGTGATCTTAAGTCTTCATTTCGAGCAGTATGCCAAGTCGCTGATTAATGTGGGCGGCGCGGATAGTTCTTTCCTTAAACCGGTGGGACATACGCTGGAGATCATACCTCTTACGAATCCAGCCGATTTAAAAGTGGGAGATTATCTGCAGGTTCAGGTATTATTCAAAGGCAGACCGGCGAGATTCTGCCCGCTGTATGGCACGTATGCCGGATTTTCTACAGGCGATGATTTTGCCTACGTTACCAGCGCCGATGGGGAGGGGAAAGCTAAAATAAGAATTTTACATCACGGAGCCTGGCTGCTTAAGGCAAAGAAAAAAAATCCTGCGCCGGATGAACTTAAGGATAAGTGCAATGAAATGTCCTATACAGCGACTTTGACCTTTGAGGTGAAGTGACTGAATATAAGGAAAATATTTAATCAATAAGGAGGCAGCTTACCGCGGGTTTTGAACCTGCGGTAAGTTGTCTATATAATAATTGTAATAGTTCAGCTATTTTAACTGCATATTATTATTAAAGGTGATTATTTATAGAACGCAGGGCGTGAGGCGGAGAGCGGAGAGCGTGAAGCGGAGAGCGGAATTACGTAATACTCTTTTCCTAACCTTCGCTTAACGCTTCCCGCTCTACGCTATACGATGTTCCCCGGATGTGTCAGGGCAATTGAATTTATATAGGAGCTGAACTGTTACTAATAATTCATTTAAATGGAGGGAAAAATGAACGAAAATTATTTCAAACGCGTACAGATTGCCGGGCTGTTCATCATCAGCTTCCTGGGCGCATTAGTTCACATGTCGATGCACTTTTTATCCACAGATAACAGCCTATTCAATTGGGCGGGAAATCTTTTGCAAGGATTGGAAGCAAAAGGGGCAACACTCTCTTCGGTTGCAGGCACAGCAGAGCTTCCTACACACGAAGCCATTAGTGCAGGAATGTTTTACATTATGGTTATTTGGTTTGCCCTGATGATTGCGCCGGCAATTATTTCTTTACTTACAGACAGAAAAGCCTGGCGCCGGGTTACGGCAATCGTTGGTACGGTGATGGTTTTAGGCGGTATATTAGACGGTATCGGTCATACGTTCCAACCAGGACAATTAGCGCTGGGTCTCGGTGGACTTATTCTTGGCAGCATCCCGGGAATTATTGCGGTGGCGCTGGCTTTTGGTTGGGCAAGGGCAAAAGAATAATTTTCAAATGGAGCGGGTACGTCTTTCAGGGCGTATCCGCTTCACAATAAAATTTATTTAAAATACTCATAATTAATAATAATCACTTGAAAAGGAGATAAAAATGCAAAAACGAATATGGGAAATCGAAGCCATGTTTCGCTGTCCTATTATCGGTTTTTGTTTAACCGTATCGGAACAGAAACAAATAATAAAGAAGACACATCAAAAGATAAAGAAGTTGTCTGATTTTGATATACACGAAATTTTGGTTAAGGCGATAAATGATAATTCTCCATTGGCAAAACGCGTTGAGAAAGCGCTGGATCATAAATTTAAAAGAGAGATTGCTGAATGGGGCGGCTGCTCGCCTGAAGAATGGCAGGACATTTTTGATTCTCACTACGATCATGAAAATCTTGGCGCGCTGATCTGGATTTCGGCTGCTTATATAATTTTACAGGAAGATATTTTAGTAAAACTATATGGTAAGATACATACATTTTCTCATAATAAGTTTCATCAACAGCAGGATATATTAAAAAATTTATCTTATGTTGAAAAGAGGTATGACGGCTTGCAGGAAAAGTATCTTACCGTAAGGAATCAACTTGAAAATGAACGTAAAGAACGGCGCATATTACGGGAAGAAAATGATATTCAAAAACAAAAACTAATTACACTTTCAGCAGAGATCGAACAATTACAGGAATCTAATCATAGAAAAAAAGTTAACTACTTTGATGAATCGCTGCAAAAACAAATTCAAAAGTTGGAGCAAAAACTTAAAAGTCAAAATGAGGTGATTGAAAGATTAAAAGTGGAACGGAATCAGCTAAATCAAAATTTTATCGGACAAAACAAGCTTTTAGAAAATATGCAGGGTGAGTTTGATAAAATATTAGCCGCATTTAAAACTGATGATTCACGATGCGGACAGTGTGATCAATATAATTTGTGTGAACGCAAAGTGTTAATTGTCGGCGGCATTTGTAAATTGCGCACATTTTATGAGCAGCTTGTCAAACAGATGGGAGGGAAATTTGAATACCACGACGGCAGACTTGATAATAACAATAACGCCTTAACTAATCAAATCGGGCGGTCTGATATTGTGATCTGCCCTGTGGATATAAACAGTCATGCCGCATGTCTGCAGGTGAAACAACATTGTAAAAAATTGAGTAAACCATACTTTATGCTGCATAATTCCGGCGTCAGCTCTGTTTACAAGACGTTGCAGGAATTGGCAAGAGCGGAAACAAATTAAAAGCGGGAGTGAATATGAAAAAAATACTCATCATCTATTTTACAGAGTCCGGTTCCACGCGTGAAGCGGCGGATATTGCAGCCATGCAGCTTTTAAAAGACGGCATTGATATTGATGTATTTAGTGTTAAACAAGCAGGGCATATTTCATCTTATGACGCTATAATCATAGGCGCGCCAAATTGGTATGGAAAGCCCGCGCCAAAAGTCCGCAAGTTTTTGCAGCAAAATCAAGATGAACTAAGCAAAAAACCAACAGCGTTTTTCTTCACTTGTATGAGTCTTTCGGAAATTGCCGGTGAAGCGCCGCCGGGTTTATCAATTTACAAAGATCTAATCTTTGATCAGCCGGCAAAGCCTAAAAACGAAATGACTTCATGGGAGAAAAACCACGCTACATCTTTATATGTCAAGAATCTTTCTAAAATTGCGCCAAAGATTAAACCGGCGGCGATAGCCTTTTTTAAAGGCAGGCTGGATTTGAAACGACTTAGTTTTTTCAATAGAATGGCCATGAAATTTATCACCTTGATAAATAAGGAAGTTGCAGAAGGGGAATATTTAAATCATGATGCAATTCGTGATTGGGCAGAGGGTCTATCGCCGGGATTATTTATGCCGATAAAAAATGCATAATGAATTTATTTGCGGACAGATAAAAGCGAGTACAAACCAAGCGTAAAGAAAATAAGGTTACCCATCCATGCCGCTAAAAAAGGCTCTAACGTTCCCTGGTGTCCGAAAACCTGACCGGTGCGGATAATTATAAAATAGATAAAACTAACCAACAGGCTTAATCCAAAACTAAGTCCCATCCCGCCGCGTCTTTTTCGTGAGGCTATCGGCGCGCCTAATAAAACAACAATGAAGTTAGCAAAGGGCATGGCAAGTTTCAGATGCCGTTCAACCAGCCATTTTTTAGCGTCGGCGCCAATGGCTTGAAGTTCGCCAATGAAATAATTTAATTCGGAATAACTCATTTCTTCCGGTTTTTTCTGAAGGACAATCAGGTTTTCCGGTTTAATTCGCGTTCCGCTTAACACGCTGTCTTGAAAGGCGGTAAGTTCTTCTGTTTCGTCTGTAAGTTTGCGCACCCTGCCGTTTTTAAGCAACCAGCGGTCTTTTTCCCAAATCATTTTTTTAGCGTCGATTCGTTCCACTAAAACAGCGCCGTCAAAGGTTTGTATGCTCACATTGCGGGCTGTGTTTGTTCTCCCGTTAAAATATTTAATGACAAATTTACGTTTAGCCGTATCCTGAATATAAATATTAGAACGGGATTTATTACTTTCCCGCTGCTTTTTAGATATATCGTAACGCATCATGTCTAAGCGGCGTTGGTTTGCTTCGGGCACGATTAATTCATTAAAAAATCCGGCAAAACTGCTGATAATAATCGCTAAAATAAAAAGAGGGAATAGCAGGCGGTAAAGACTTATTCCTGAAGAGTATTGAATTATTATCTCATTGTTTTGGGCAAAAGAGTTAAGCGTAAATAATGAACTTAAAAGCATGGCAATCGGTAAAGTAACGCTGATAATATATGGGATGTAATATAAATAGTATAATAGAAATTGCTGTATAGTCGCCCCTCTGTCTATAAATTTAGAGATATTTTCAATTACATCGACGACTAAGAAAATCACAATCCAGGTAAGAATGGCGATTAGTAAATTTATTAAAAAGCGTTTTAAAAGATAACTATCCAGGATTTTAATCATTTAGCGGAAGTCTCCCCATTACCCTGTTTTTTGATAAGAAACAGTTTAAATAAACGACCTAACTTTTCCCAATTAATAAATGAACTCTCTTTGACGGCGCGCCAGGTGAGGTATAATCCGCCAATGCCGACTATAATATTAGGCGACCACATAGCTAAAAAGGGAGTTATAAATTTGCGGTCGGCAAGGTCTTCTCCTCCAATTAAGAATGCCCAGTATAAAAGAAAAAAACCGATGCTAAGGCTTATGGCTACTCCCATACTACCCTTGCGCGCCATAATGCCCAAGGGCGCGCCGATCAAAACAAACACGATACTGGCGAAAGGTATGGACATTTTTTTATGAATCTCAACCGCATACTTGTTGATAGATTTTTGATGACTTTCCATAATGCTTTTATTAGTGCGCATACGCTGGCGTTTACGATCGGCTTCCTGACGGGCTTTAGCTTTTGCCTTGCGCCATTTTGAATGGCTGATCCCCGCTAAAAGTGAACTGTCTGCCGGCGCAATATCCGGGCGTTTGTCTATTTTCATTATTAATTGCTCGATAGATTTGAAATTCCGGTCAGTATTATTGGCTGTCTTTGTTTTTTGGCGGTCAACATTTTTTTTTATGTCGTCGATTCTTGCCTGCATCATCTTAATATTCATTTCACGGTCGCCGCGGTAATTATCTTCCCGTTCTTCCAATTCAAATTCTTTGGCTGGGATGTGAACAATATATTTACTAAAGTTTGATCTTTGATATTCATCTAATTTTTTATTATCCAATTCATGAAACTCGCCGTTAAAAAGGGTGAAAATAAGCATTCTGTATTTCTTTGAGTAAACCATATACCCTTCTTCGGCAATGATAGTAATCATTTTTTTGGAATCGCTTCGATCAAATATAGTAAGGTTGCGCAGGCGGTCTAACCCGGCGATATTTTTATATTCCGGTCCAAGCAGACTGTCAATGCCGGGCAGGTCGCCGGGCAAAGGTTTTTCTATATGATCAACAACAAAAGTGTATTTGTGTATTTCAAAAAAGATATGTTCCTCTAATTGCAGGGTGGGTTTTTTTTGCTTGATAGCTCCAAACATAGCCCGCGCCTGGTGGTTGGATTCAGGTAAAATTTGATCGCTGAAATAAATCATAATTAGCGTTAAAAAAATACCGAGATAAATTGAAGGAAGAATAATTTTATAAATACTGATCCCGCTGGATTTTAATATAGTGATTTCATTATCCGACGAAAAACGCCCGTAAGCCATCAAAACAGCGACTAAGGTCGCCATAGGCACGGCTAAAGCCAACATCCATGAGAGATTTAAGGCGATTAGCTTGAGTATGGTAAAAACAGGTAAACCTTTACCGAATATCTGCCCGATATATTTAACTAAAAAGTTCATCAGCAAAATGAACATTATTACCGAAAGAGCAAAGATAAAAGGAGCAATGTGTTCCTTAATGATGTATCTGGTTAATATTTTCATAATTTCCTATATACTTGCATGCACTATCGCACTCAACAAAGTATGCACGAATGTGTTCCGATACTCAAGTTGTTGCAGAACACCCAAAATGTCATTTCGAACGGAGTGTCCCGAAAATCGGGATATAACGTCAATAATAACAATATCCCGAAGATTCGGGATCGTTAAAAGATCCTCGAAATGACAGGGAAGACACTATACTGCAACAGCCATATAAATAAAAATGTTTTAAAATATACGCAAAATAAATTATAAGTTCTAAAATATTTTCCCACAAATTGTAAAACCTAAGTGACTGGTTGAAATTCGTTACATCCGGTCGGGACGCTCTCGTATCAGAGACCGCTTTGCTTAACTCTGATACGAG
>JAUXGF010000284.1 GCA_030622395.1 Calditrichaceae bacterium | reverse complement strand
TTTTATGACCCTTCCCATTCGTGATTCGACTGATTTCCCCTCTTGGGAGGGGTTAGGGGTGGGTCTTAATATTTCACCCCTTCACTTAGGTTTTACTATTTTAATAAAACATAAAATTTATACTATAAAATAACGGCAGGCTAAGCATTAATCCAATAATTCCCGCCTGAGGCGGACAGGCATTAATCCATTAATCCATTTCTTTTGGTTAATATGCAGCAAGTTTTACCAGAATTATTACGTTTAAACGTCCCCTTTATTTTTTTGATAGGAATATGCGCTATTTCTGTTGTAACCGCTTTTTGGTTATATAGAAAAACCGTTCCTTCCGTAAATTCACGCATTAAATACATTTTAGGCGGCATACGCGCTATTGTTGTATTTTTAGTGATTCTGCTGTTTTTTGCCCCGCGTTTCTTTTTAACCTACAATGAAAAACAATCGCCGCAAATAGCCGTGTTTGTTGACAACTCGCTTTCAATGGGATTTAAAGAAGCGGATTATGACAGATGGCGGGAGACTCTTGCCGTTGTCCAACAGGTTAAAGAAATAATACCCGATAACGTAATAACCAGTTGGTATCAATTTAATTCCGTTGTTGAAACAATGGAGGCGGATAGTATAAAAAAATCTAATGCGGGAACAAATTTTAACTGTTTAATAAAATCAATCCAAAACAATAATTTTGATAAAGCTGTTATTATCTCTGACGGTAATAATACCGAGGGCGGCTATCCTTTTAACAATGACTGGACGCCCAAAGCGGAAATTTACACCATAGGCATAGGCAAAATAACAGAAGACAAGGATGTGTTTGTTGCGGATGTATTTTACCAGCCCATTGCCTACCAGGGGCAAAAGCAGAAAGTGGAAGTACAGGTAGGCTCAAAGAATATTAATAAAAAAAGGCGAATATCTGTTAAATTAATTTCCAATAAAAAAATACTCTCTACTAAAGTGATTGAAACAAGCGCTGCAAATTCAGAGCAAAGCGTTTTTTTTGAATATATCCCTAAAAAAACAGGTTTAAATAAAATTAAAATTTCGCTTGATGTAATTAAAGGCGAAGTGAATTCCTTAAATAATAATTTTGTATTTGTTCAAGATATTCTTAAAAGCAAACTGCGTATCGGCATTTTTGCAGGTTTACCGGGCTACGAAAGTAAATTTATTAAATTGTTATTAGAACAACGGAAGGACTTTGAAATCAATTATTATGTCGAAAATAAACAGGGACAATTTTTTTTGAATCCCGATTTGAGAATAATTGACAGTTTGGATATTTTTATTTTTCAAGATTATCCCGGACCGTTTACAAAAAGCGCTGTATTAAATCAAATACTTGCCAATTTTAAAAAAAGAAATCCGGCGCTCATTGTATTTTTAGGTAATAAAACAAATACAAATCTGTTAAAAAACTTTAGTCAATATTTACCATATTCCCAATTGCCGAATCCAATCCAAACATATCAAGTATCTGTTTCTTCTGCGCCGCTGTCACAGATAAGTCCTGTTTTACATCTTTTTGAGCGAAGTGATTTGAATGTTCAGTTTTGGAATAAAATACCGCCTGTTAATATTCATTTTGCCGGCGGTAAATTAAAAAAGGAATCAAAGGTTTTAATAGAAGGCAGCGTTAATAATAAGCGTTATCCATTAGCGATTCTTTACGATGAAAAAAATATCAAAGCGGTTCTTTTTAACGGAGGCGGTTTCTGGAAATGGCATTTCTTGCTTCAGGATCAGGTTGAATATAAAAATGGGTATTGCACATTATTGAATCATTTGGTACGCTGGGTTTCTAACAAATCGAAAATTAAACCCGTTCTTTTGGAAACCGCCCAAAAAGTAGTCCACCTTGGCGAGAAGATCAGCTTAACCGGTCATTTATACGATGCGGATTATAAGCCAATTTTAGACGGTGGCATTATATTGCAGGCGGATTGGAATAAGCAGCGTTTTACCATTGAAACAATCAATGACAGCAGCGGTAATTATTTGGCTGAATTTGTACCGCCGGGTCAAGGGCGCTATGTAATCTCCGCCAAAGGATTTAAGGACGGCGCTGAGTTGGGCGTCGATAGGCTGCAAATAGAAGTGATCCCTTTTGAAAAGGAATTTATCAGAATTGAACAGAATGCCGGTTTTTTGAAAAAGACAGCGAAAATGGGGCATGGTTTCTATGTAACGTCAGATAGTGTGGATTCGTTAAGCAAAGCGCTTTCTGTAAAGGCGGAGATAATCCAAAAAGATAAAATAATCGAAATCTGGTATGCGCCCGCTTTATTGTTTTTAATAATTGCTTTAATTACTTTAGAATGGATTTTAAGGAAGCGCTATGGGCTGGTTTAAATTAACTTCATTATCCCAATTCTTCGCCATTCCATCCATTAATTCAAAAATTCAATTCTTCCATTCTTTCATTACTCCATCGCTCCATTACTCCATTGCTCCAAGCCTTCACAATTTTCAAAATGAAAAATATCCGATATTTTTTACTTGATAAATGAAAAATATTAATTATATTCTTAAAACATTATAAAAACAAACAGAGAATGATGTGTTAAAAAGAAATCTTTATTATAAATGTATAGATCATATTGAGAAGAAAGAAATTACGATTATTACTGGCGCCAGGCAGGTAGGTAAAACGACAATTCTCAAACAGATTGAAACATATCTAAAAGGGAAAAACCTGCCTTCTTTTTTTATCAATTTAGAGGATCCGGAGTATTTACAATTACTCAATGAGCATCCTAAAAATATTTTCAGACTGTTTGTCCTGCCCAAGAATAAAAGAGCATATTTTTTAATAGATGAAATTCAATATTTAGATAATCCCACAAATTTATTAAAATATTTGTATGATGAATTTTCCGACCGGATAAAATTGATTGTAAGCGGTTCATCTGCTTTTTATATAGATAAGAAATTTAAAGATTCGTTAGCTGGACGTAAGAAGATATTTACTTTATATACCTTATCATTGGATGAATATCTGCGATTTAACAACAGGGCTGATTTAGCGGAATTAGCTGCAAAAATACCATATCAAAATCTATCTGTTGAAAATATACCTGTTACAGAGCAGCGAGAAATTTCGCTGCATATTGAACAATATCAAATTTATGGAGGATATCCCAAAATTGTCCTGACTGAAAATGATAACGAAAAGAAAGAACTTTTGAATGAATTATTATATTCATATATAAAAAAGGATATTACTGAATCAGGAATTAAAAATCAGCAAAAGGCAATGGAGTTGTTAAAGATTTTAAGTGAACAAATCGGATGTCTATTAAATACAAATACGCTGTCAAATTTATTAAAGCTTTCCATCACAGCAGTGGAAAATTATCTTTTCACTTTAAAAAAATCTTTCCATATTGTTACAATTTCGCCATATTTTAATAATCTCAGAAAAGAGATAAAAAAAATGCCAAAGATATATTTTTTAGATTTAGGTTTGCGAAACGCCCTGCTCCGGAATTTTAATTCACCTTATTACAGGCAGGATATGGGAAGTATATATGAAAATTTTATTTTCAGGCAGTTTCTTGACAGGCTGCCTCTTGATGAAATACACTTTTGGCGGACTCAACAACAAAATGAAGTAGATTTTATCTTGAATGGGAAATATGCCTATGAAGTAAAATATAATCTTTCAAACTTCATCCCATCCAAGTATAAAACATTTTTGTCATTGTATGAGAATATTATTTTCAATGTTGTTTATAAAATTGGCGAGGCAAAAAAAATTAAAGGTATATTTTTCCGGAAATTCTAATATATAGTTTCACTTAAAATTTCCATTTCAAAGGCACGATTTATTAAGATAAGAAATTTATATTATTCTTTAACGCATAATAGATATCTCGCTTCGCTTCGATATGACATTATTATAAGTTAATTTTTAAAACCCTGTACTAATTATAACCTTTATCAGGAATCTAATCTCAATGCAAATAATTGATCTATCTCATCCAATCTCAGAAAACACGCCTGTTTATCCGGGCGCGCCGTCTCCGGTGATATCTGAAATGTGCACTATAGAAAAACATGGCTTTCGTGAGAAAAAGTTAACGCTTACTTCTCACACATCAACACATATTGACGCCCCCGCTCATATTCTAAAGGAAGGCAGTTTCCTCGACGATTTTCCTGTTTCAACTTTCTACGGCAGCGCTTATGTTTTAGACGCTAGCGCTGATTGTAATTCCTGTATTGATGTTTCAATTTTGCAGGCTCTGCCCCAAAATCAATCTTTTGATTTTATACTTTTTTATACGGGATGCAGCCGGTACTGGGGAAATAAAGATTATTTTGATAAATACTCTTACCCTACAGATGAGTTGGCAAAAGAATTAAGCCTAAAAAACATTAAAGGGATTGGAATAGACGCCATTTCCGTTGATGCTCTCGACGCCGGTGATTTGCATGTGCATAATGTTTTGCTAAGTTCAAATATAATTATTATCGAAAATTTAACCAATCTTGACAAGCTGTTAAACAAATCATTTCAGTTGGCTTGTTTTCCTTTAAAGATTCATCATGCCGACGGCTCACCGGTAAGGGCAGTGGCAATTTTGGATTGAGATTATAGAATTCCAGTAAAAAATAGTAAATGTAAATGATGCTGGTTGTAGCGGAGCGGAAATCCCGCTTTTGCGGGGATACTTGATACTGGATAAGATAAGAATTGGAGAATTATGAAAAAACGCTGC
>JAUXGF010000113.1 GCA_030622395.1 Calditrichaceae bacterium | reverse complement strand
TGTCATTTCGAGGATCTTTTAACGATTCCGAATCGTCGGGATATTGTTATTATTGACGTTATATCCCGATTCTCGGGACACTCCGTTCGAAATGACATTTTGGGTATTCTGCAACAGCCTGTACTTCGGGGTAACCCCTCCTCCCGAGGAATACACCAACAGGTTTTAAATGCGCCCTTTGGCGTGCGCATCCGCCAACCGGCGCGATCGGGATTTCCACTTCGCTCTAACAAGAGGGGAACTGTAATTAAAATGTTAGATTAAATTTAATCTAAAAAATTCTACTTACAATTTTGTTAAATCATTATAAGTCTCCGGTCGGCGGTCGCGGTAAAACTGCCAGTAATCACGCACTTCATGAATCATGTCTAAATCCAGGTCGGCAATAACGATCTGGTCAACGGCTTGATTTGCCTCGGCGATTATTTCCCCCCTGGGATTGCAAAAGTAACTGTTTCCGAAAAAGCGTCCTATCTTCCAGGGTTTTTCCATACCGGCGCGGTTAATCGCCCCTACGAAATAACCGTTGGCAATGGCGTGAGCGGGCTGTTCCAGTTTCCATAAATGATCGGCATGTCCAACTGTAGTAGCCGATGGATTAAAAACAATCTCTGCGCCGTTTAATCCCAAAGCTCTTGCCCCCTCCGGGAAGTGGCGGTCGTAACAAATATAAACGCCGACCTTAGCGTAGCTTGTCTCGAATACCGGGTATCCCAGGTTGCCCGGTTTAAAGTAAAATTTTTCCCAGAAACCCGGATGACAATGCGGGATATGATTTTTGCGGTATTTGCCGAGATAAGTACCGTCGGCGTCAATGACCGCCGCTGTGTTGTAATAAACGCCGGTCATTTCCTCTTCGTAAATGGGAACGATCAGTGCCATTTTGAGTTTTTTGGCTAATTCCTGCATCAAAACGGTAGTCTGCCCCTCTGGAATTTTTTCACTTAAAGCGTACCAGCGGGCGTCTTGCTCCGCCGCAAAATACGGACTGTAGAACAGCTCCTGCAGACATACAATCTGTACATTTTGCCTGGCGCAGTCTTCGATCATAGCGATATGTTTTTCGATCATCACTTGTTTAATGACTACGAGTTCTTCGCTAACCGGCGTTTCGCTGCACGTTTGAATAAGCGCGCATTTGACTAATCTGCTCATTTTTTTTCTCCATTAAATTCTTCATTAGCCACGAAGTCACAAAGACACAAAGTTTGAATTATTTTTTAAGAAAAAATCTACTAATAAAATTGTTTTTACTCTTCGTGCCTTTGCTTGCATCCCGATTAATCGGGGAGTGTCTTTTCCCGCAGGGATCCCTTCGGGCAGGCATCACTGTGTGAGTGGCTAAAATATAAAATTATAAAACCTGGCAAACCAATTCTGTAATATCCAATATTTTAAGTTTAGTCCCGCTTTTCCTTGCCGCCTCTAACATATTTGTCTGACAGGCGGGGCAGGCGCTGACAACCGCTTCTGCTCCGCTGTTCTCAGCTTCCTGCAGACGTTCGACGCCTGTTTTTAAAGCTAAATCATTATCGTGCATCTTTACCAGGCAGCCGGCGCCGCAGCAATAACTATCCTTGCGGTTACGATCCATTTCCACTAATTCCACTCCGGGAATATCATTAATAACCTGGCGTGGTTCTTCATATATTCCCAGATGACGTCCTAAAGTGCAGGGATCGTGATAGGTTACTTTCATCGAAAGCTTTTTGATTGAAGCGGAATCCCGCTTTAAATGTCCGCTCAAAACCTGCGAAACATGTTTGACCTCAAAAGGTAGATCTTTGCCAAGCAGTTCGGGATAATCTTTTTGAAACATTTTTAAACAGCCGGAGCAATCAAATATAATTTTTTTAACGCCCATTTGTTCAAACTCGGCTACTGTCCTTTCTGCGGTTTGCCTTGCTTTATCGACTTCACCCGCCGCTAAGAACGGATGTCCGCAGCATGTTTCTTTGCTGGTCAGCGTAAAATCAATATTTAATTTCTCTAAAGCCGTGACTGTGCTGCGGGCAATTTGCCTTCTTAAATAAGCTGGCGTACAGCCGATATAAAGAAGCGTATCCGATTCAGCGTCCAGGCGGCTTTTATCTTTCAGCCAGTTAAACCGTTCTGACTGCGGTTTGTCATAAATATTACCGTGCTCTATAATTGATTGATCAGCCTGTTTTAAACCTTCTGGGACAAAGCCTAAACGCGCCAGATCAGTTTTCATGGTTCTAAATACATCAAGAAGATTAAGATATTTTAAACAGTTAACTTCGCAGGCGCCGCACTCGGTACAGGCAAATACTCGCTTAGCTATATCCGCGTCGTAATCTATCACGCCGTCCACAAGAGCCCGCGCCAGATTCATTTTCCCCCGCGCTGTATAAGATTCATAATCTTTACCGGCAAAAGCCGGGCACATGCGATACTGACCAATTTTACTAAAATCATAACAAAAAGCACAGCGTAAACAGGCGTAAATGTCAACTTTTTTATCTATAAGTTTATTTTCCATTTTCATATTTTCCTTTTCATTTAATGGTTGAGCCTGGATTATTCTTAATTTTAGCCACAAAGACACTAAGGCACAAAGAATTATAAGGCATATCCGGTTTATGATTCTATTATATTTTTATCATAATTTAATCATTCTTAAAAATTCTTTTTCCTAAAAATATAAGCGCTTTGAGGCTTTGAGCCTTTGTGGCTAATCAATCTTTTAAGAAAGAAACAAGACTCCGGGATTCAACACATTATTCGGATCCATAGTTTTTTTTAATTGTTTTAAGAAAGTGAAATAGCTGCCCAGTTTCGGCATGGCGTGAGGAGCGACCCCGGCGCCTAAACCTCCGGCTGCCATCTTGCCTTCGCCGTACATTAAATCACACAGTTTTCCGCGCAGCTTTAAACCGTATTCCCATGAATCTTCCTTCATTTCATTATAAAGCGTATCTATCCACAGATAAACCCCGTTGCGCGTAAAATAAGCGTCAAATCCTTTGATCAGAATGTCATGCTTTTCGAATTCGGCTTTGTGGTCTTCGATATATTTATACAAAAGAGCCAGCGAATCTTTTAATTGAAGCGTGGGCATAAAGCCGGCCACTTCGGGACACATATACGGAGCTCCGGCGTAATACGGACCCGGCGCGACATTGCGCAGCCAGGAATACATGTGATCTTCCCAATACTTTTTCGTTCCGAAAGCGTCATGAGCTGTGCCGTTAAAAGCTTCACAACAACGTTTGGCTTGATCTAAGCGGTAGGAAGCCTCCCTTTTGCTGTCGCGTACAATAATATGAATAAAAGCTTCGCCCTCCACATCTTTCGGTTTGGGACCGGCAAACAACCCGATTACAAATGTAGCCGCTCCTTCCTTTTGGATTTCATTAACCGCTTCAGCCGCTTTTTTATAGTCGTCGAAAGCGTAAAAAGCAAATTGCTCTACCTCAGGGATTTTTCTGATCCGGTAAGTTATTTCAGTTATAATTCCCAATGTTCCGTAAGCGCCTAAAAATAAACCGGTGACGTCAGGACCGTTTGCGTAACGTTCGACCGGCTGGCAGGCAGGATTTGCGGAAGCTCCGGTGCGCATGATTGTACCGTCCGGCAGAACGACTTCCAATCCCAGAATATGATCGCCGGTCATGCCGTATTCTGTTATTGCATGAGGGATTACATTTACCGCCACAGATCCGCCCACGGTTCCGGAAAAGAGCCCGCCGCCCCCGGGGATGAACAGCTCCCAGCCGTCTTTATTCAATTCCGCATCAATAGAATGCCAGATAACGCCGGCTTGCACGGTAACTGAAATAGTATCCGGATCGATTTTGAGAATTTTATTCAAACGGGTTGTGGACAGCAGGATACATCCCTGCGGTACTCCGCTTCCTAAAAATGTAGTGGCGCGTCCCCAGGTGTAAACCGCTTTTTTGATTTTATTTGCCAGTTTAACCACTTCCGCCACCTCTTCCGTACTGCCCGGCTTGACAACAATATCGGGGATTCCGGCTTTATCGGGTCCGCAGTCGCGCGAATAGCAAATGCGCTCCGCCATTTCATCGCAGACGTTTTCCGCGCCAACTAATTTTTCTAATTGTTGTTTTAGTTCGCTGTTGTTCATAAAGGTTTTTTCTCCATTTAACTAATTTATTGTTTTATTCATATTGTTCAGATCATTTACAATTCTAAATCATTCAAATTAAATAACAAAATATCCGGGCGTTTCAACTTTTTCATTTCTTCTGTAAAACCGGACTTTGAAAATAGTCCGTAATAAATTGTTTTTAAATTGACCTGCTGTTGAAGAATTAAAGTTTTTTTAATCAATTCATCTAATATATTAGTTCCTATTTTTCTTGAAGTCCACTTACATTCCGCTATTAAAGCCTGTTCAGAATTGCTGTTAAAGGCGACAATGTCAATCTCTGTTTCACCTTTCCAATAATTACCGATTTTGTTAATCTGAAATGGAAATTTGCCGGATTGATTTATTCTCTTAAGAAAGTCAATACAAACCTGCTCAAATACTTTTCCAAAAAATTGATCTAAAAAAGGAATGATACGCTGCTTTAAGACAAATTCCTGTCTGTTTTCCTCAATGAAACTTTGGTTGTGTATTATAAATCTGAACCAGAACTTAAAATAATTATCTTTAATAATGTAAATACCCTTCCGGCTTTTTTCAGGAAGATGTTCAGTAACCGGTAATTCACGGCGGATGATCCTTAAACTTTGCAGTATATCTAAATATTTGGTAACCATTCCCCGATCCAATCCGCTTGCTTGCACAATATCATTCACGCGGGTTGCTCCAAAGGCTATTGCTTTTAGAATTGAAAAATAATTTCGCGGTTCCCTTAATTCTTCTAATAATAAGAATCTAGTTTCATTATTTAAGAATGCATCAGTATAAAGGAAGGCGTTTTGAATATTCTTTTCAATTGATTTTTTGGGATTAAACTGAAGCAAATAAGCGGGAACTCCTCCTAAT
Source organism: Calditrichaceae bacterium (assembly GCA_030622395.1). Lineage (GTDB taxonomy): Bacteria > Calditrichota > Calditrichia > Calditrichales > Calditrichaceae > JAUXGF01. Next base: position 3,092 of record JAUXGF010000113.1, on the reverse strand, counting down.
ATGCCAAAAGCCCGAATTTTATCTTTCATCGAATAGGAATTAAAGAATTGGCTTGACTGATAAAAATCCATCGGCTCAATATAAAACTGCCCTGTTCTTCTTCCGTATAGAGGACTTTTATAAGCTAACAATTCATGCTCAATAAATGAAATATAAGAGCCGCAAAGCACGAGAAATATCGCAGAATCTTTTAAACCTTCATCCCATGATTTTTGAATTATGGAAGCAATCGCCCGATTATTAACCTGCAAATACTGATATTCGTCAATTACTATAACAAGGCGTTGCTGCTGGGCTAAGTTTTTTAAATAAGAAAACAAGGCGTTCCATGTTGAAAAGGGATTATCGACAAGGGATGTATCATTAGTGAATAATCTCACTCTTTCAGTAAATTGCTGTAGTTGTTCTTTTTCACCGGATAAATCAGCAAGAAAATATATACAGGGTTTATCAACGATAAATTGCTGAAGCAGTTCTGTTTTTCCTACACGCCTTCTGCCGTACATGATAATCAACTGAGCCGTACTTTCATTATACCGCTCATTTAATCGCTGCAATTCATTTTCACGATTATAAAACATTGCATATCCTTTTATAAAATAATACAAGCTACTTTAAAGTAAGTTACTTTAAAGTAGCTTAAAAACAACTAATATTTTCAAAGCCTCTTACCATACAACTTTAAAAAGACTAATTCGTGTAATTGGCGGTTGAATCTTTTTGTCAAAACTTAACGCCTTTACGCTCAAAATATTTCCTCATTTCACATAATTCCCGCAGCGTATCCTTTTCGTCAATAGTCTGAATAACCCTTTCCCTCATTACTATTTTGCCGTTAATAATTACAGTATCCACATCATTCGCTTTTGAACAATAAACCAATGTATTAATGATATCATGCGTTGGGATTGAATGAACTTGATTGACGTCAACAATAATAAGATCGGCTAACTTTCCTTCCTCTATAATCCCGGCGTTATTTTGACAGACCCTGGCGCTTTCAACCGTCGCCATTTTGTAAACATCGCTCCCGCCAATCACTGTGGCGTCTTCGTTTTTTACTTTTTGCAGAAGAGCGGCAAAACGCATTTCTTCGAACATATCTAATAAATCGTTGGAGGCGCTTCCGTCCGTTCCCAGGGCAATAGGAATGCCCTGCTTCATCATTTCAACCACAGGCGCCGTTCCGCTGCCTAATTTCATATTGCTTTTGGGACAGTGCACAACCGTTGCCCCGCTTTCGGCAATAATGGAAATTTCCTTTTCAGTCAGATGAACGCAATGAACCAGGCTGACCCTCGGACTTAAAAATCCGATCTTATCGAGATACTCAACAGGTCTTAGCCCGCGTTCTTTTTTTATTGATTCAACTTCCCAGTTGGTTTCCGATACATGAATCTGTACACCGGTATCATATTTTTCCGCTGTTTTAGCAATCCATTTCAAAAGCTCCTCTGAGCAGGTAAATATTGTTGACGGCCCGATAAACACAGAAATCAACGGCGAGTCCTGCGGCGTAAGGTGATAAGCCTCGATAAGTTCTTCTATCTTTTTATACTGTTCCGCTGAGGCTTCGGATAAATCATCCGGCACCCATTTATCGACAACAGTGCGGGCGCAGACTCCGCGCAGACCTAAATCATTCCATGCGCGGATAACGTCAATATGCTTGAGATCCATATCCAATAAACAACTTATGCCGTTTTTAACCGCTTCAATTCCCGCTAACAGCGACCACAGGTAAGCGATTTTTTTTGACTCATTTTTAGTTAATTTCGTTGATACGGTGTTACACAGCGGGAAAGTGATTTCCTGCACCCAATCGGTAAGCGAAAGCCTGTCATTCATTCCTTTAAGTAAGTTTTGATATAAATGAGTATGGGCGTTTACGAAACCGGGTGCAACCAGCTTTCCCTTAGCATTGATAATTTCAGCGTTTTTCGGCGCTTTAATCGACCGGGCAATTTTTGAAATATGATTTCCTTCGATAAGAATATCTACATCATTTTCTATTTTATTATATTTTCTGATCAGATAACCGGCATTTTTAATTAATATCGTCATTTCTTCCCCGTTAGGTTTGGGTTGTGTTATAATAGAATTAACAGCATTTATAACCACGGATTTCTCTAATTACACGAATAATAAAGAATATTATTTAATGTATCTTTTCCAATATAATGATAGTTCGCCAAAATTCATCAACACGCCTACCTTCTTTTTAGCGGCTTTTATTGCATTGATAACCTGTGCCGCTTCATTAGGCCCACACTTGCTTAATGCTTTTATTTCAAGAACTATTTCTTTATAACAAATAAAATCAGGTATATATTTACATTTCAAAGGATGCCCCTTAAATTCCAGTTGCAATTTCGGTTGTTCAACAAATGGTATGTCTCTTAAACGAAATTCAATGGCTAACGCCTCTTGATATACAGCTTCTAAAAAACCAGGCCCTAATGTGGTATGAACTTCCATTGCAGCGCCCACCATATTAAAAACTTCATCTTTAAACAATAATTCTGCCATCAATACCAATCCTTTAAAATTAATTTAATTCGTGTAATTAGCTAAATTCGTGGTTTATTATATTTTCCGAACAATAAACTTACCTCTCCCTGCCTTCCCTAATACTTTACCGTCTTGATAAATAACTTCCCCCCGCGAAATAGTTGTTTCCACTTTCCCAGTAAGCTGAAATGAATCGTATGGCGAAAAATCAGCTTTACTGACTAGCTTGTCTGTTGATACTTGCCATTTTTTCTGCGTATCAAAAATCACCAGATCGGCGTCGCTGTTTAAGACGATTGTTCCTTTTTGGGGAAACATGCCAAAAATTTGCGCCGGATTAGTTGAAAGAATTAGCGCCAATTGATTTAAAGAAATGCGTTTTTTAACAACGCCTTCGGAAAACATCAGCGGCAGCAGCAACTCTACGCCTCCTATTCCCCGCGGTATTTGAGTGAAATCAGATTTCCCCTGTTTAAGCCGGGACATAAACGGACAATGATCAGTCCCGACAACCTTAATGAGTCCTTCGGCAATGCCTTCCCACAATCGCTTTTGATCTGCGCCGCTGCGCAACGGGGGAG